>JALTKP010000141.1 GCA_027078075.1 Gammaproteobacteria bacterium
CTGCGACAACCTGAATATTACGCCCAAACAATAAAAAGCCCCGCAATGCGGGGCTTTTTAGTAACACTGTATTAGTTAAAGATTAACGAGCAAGATATGCCCTGTCTGCATCTTCAACAACACCTACTGCCCATGCACCACGTCCGCGAGCATGGCTTACAGCAGCATCAATATCTGCAGATGAAGCGCTGCGATCGATATCAAGAGATTGTCCTGGGTAAATCAAATCCGCATCCTTAATTTGGTCACGGTTTGCTTTGTAAATTAATGGCCATTGGTAAGGGTCAGCATAAACACTGCTATCACCTGCGATTGACCAAAGGCTGTCACCTTTAGAAACCGTGTAGATGCTTGATGCTGATGTTTTTTGAGCGGCTTCACGAAGTGCTTGTGCATAACCTAGTTCACCTTGACGGCGAGCTTTGTTCGCTAACTTAAGGCATTTTGAACCACCGGCTTTCTTGGCTTTCTTAAGGATTTTCTTGATATCACGCCATTCGCCACCAACACTTGCTGCTTTCTTACGAGCGGCATTAGCGTGTGAAATCGCTTTTTCACATGCATTTGGGCCTTTATGATGTGCTGCATGATGATTGTCTTTAGGTTGTTCTTGCTGAGTACTTGCACAACCGGCCGTTAAAGCGCCGATTGCAAGAACCGCTGTCATCATACCGATATTTTTTAAAAACTTGTTGGTTTTCATTGTTTTAACACTCCAAATGCCGTTATTTTCGGCGAAATTCATCGTTCTTATAATGTAAGACTGACGCCCAAGTAAAGCCGCCTATTAATAGTTAAAAACTAGCATCCGCTACATCAACCTGTCAAGCAAGAAACGTGTCCAAGATCTCGATTTAAGAGACTTTTTTCCATTATGAGAAATCACCCCAATGCCACTAGGTCTGCTCGCGAGCAACAGGTACACTATGGGCATCTAAATAAGCATTGGTTTATATACTATGTCGGTTAAAATCTACCACAACCCTAATTGCAGTAAATGCCGTCTCACGATGGAATTACTCGAAGAAGCCACGGTTACACCTGATGTTATCGAATACTTAAACACGCCCCCTAATCGCGAAGAACTCATAGATATTCTTAAAATGCTTAATATGACACCTCGTGAACTGATGCGTACCCATGAAGCACCCTATAAAGATAACAAACTCGACAATGAAGCGCTCAGCGACGATGAACTGATTGCGGCAATGATTCAATTCCCTATTCTCATTGAGCGCCCAATTGTCATTAGTAATGGTCAAGCTGTCATCGGACGCCCACCGGTTAATGTAAAAGCGATCCTTTAAGTTATGAATACAATTCTAATTCTCTATTACAGTCGTCACGGTGCCACCGCAGATATGGCGAGACGTATTGCACGTGGTATTGAAGAAGTTGATGGCATGCAAGCCAGTCTGCGAACCGTGCCAGCTGTTTCCACTGTTTGTGAAGCCGTTGAAGACAGTATTCCTGAATCGGGTGATCCTTACGTGACGCTCGATGATTTAAAGAGTTGCTCAGGCTTAGTACTTGGCAGCCCAACACGGTTTGGCAATATGGCCGGTGCAATGAAATACTTTCTTGATTCAACCAGTTCAATTTGGTTAGAAGGCGCGTTAGTCGACAAACCAGCAGCGGTCTTTACTTCCACCTCCAGCTTACATGGTGGCCAAGAAAGTACTTTACTCTCGATGATGCTACCACTCATGCACCATGGCATGATGGTATTAGGTCTCCCCTACCCCAATACCGATCTGATGAATACCAAAACTGGTGGTACGCCCTATGGCCCGAGTCATTTAGCTGGCACAGATAGCAAACTACCTTTATCTGATGATGAAATTAGTCACTGTCAGTTACTCGGTAAGCGTATTGCGCGTACGGCTAAATTACTTGAAGCGAAATAAATCATGACCAGTCGCTTCTATTATATCCTTGCACTACTTGGCTATTTTGGTCTGTTCTTGTTACTCGTGTTGTGGACAGTTTACCTTGCACCACCGACCATCTTCCCTATCAGTATTGTTTTATTGTTTTATGTTGGACCACTTTTAATTCCTATGCGCGGACTACTGTATGGCAAGCTCTACACACATGCGTGGCTACACTTTATGGCGCTGTTTTATTTTACCATCGGTGTAATGGTTGCTGCTGCAAACGTGGAAGAAAGACTTTATGCGCTAATCCAAGTTGCGCTGAGTATTATGATGTTTGTTGGTTCAATGATGTATGTTCGCGTTAAAGCAAGAGAAAAACGTGCTCTACAAACGGAAAGCGAATCCTAGTTACAAATAATTTTTAACAAACGGAATGGTAAGTTTTCTTTGTTCTACTAATGATTCTCGATCGAGTTTTTCAAGTAACAAAAATAACGTGTTCATTTCACGCGAGCTTCGCTTCAATATATAAGCAACCACATCATCTGGCAACTCCATTCCTCTAGCTCTAGCACGTAACTGTAATGCTTTTGCCAGTGCTGCATCATCAAGTGATTCAAGTTGAAAAACCAAGCCCCAAGCAAGACGGGATTGAAGATCTTTTAAGCTAATACCTATTTCATCCAGCTTTACATTCGCAGCAACCAATAGCGAACTGCTATTATCGCGTATACGGTTGTATAGATTAAAAATAGCTATTTCCCAATCTCGGTTTCCTGCTATCAATTCAATATCATCAATACAAATCACATCAAGTTTCTCTAAACCTTCCAAAAACTCAACTGGCATTGACTGAATTTCACGCATAGGCAAGTAAGTGGCCTGTAATTGCTGTTTAGTCGCTGCATGACACACCGCCTGCAAGCAATGACTTTTCCCCGTACCACTTAACCCATGAAAGAAAATAAAATGTTCACCTTGATTAGATGAACTTCGACGTAGCTCAGCAATTAATTGCTCGTTAGTTGCTGGGAAAAAATTGCTAAACGTTGCACTATCTCGCAAGCCGATATGTAAAGGAAGTTGATCTGACATCGTGATTTCTTGGATTAACAACCGTCACCACAGTCAGCATCACTGGCTTGTTGTCTTCCGTATAAATTACTATTGCGATATTCACTATGCGCATGTCGCACAATAACCATAACGACAGCCGCCGCAGGTAATGCTAATAAAATACCGAAGAAACCAAACAGCTGACCAAACGCCGCGATGGCAAAAATAACCGTAACAGGATGTAATCCAATTCTATCGCCGACAAGGAACGGCGTTAGTAAGAAACTTTCTAATAATTGGCCCACACCAAATACCACACCAATGGGCCATAAAGCAGAAACACTATCAAACTGGAAAAAACCTGCAACTACAGCCAAACCAACACCAATAATCACACCAAGGTAAGGGACAAAACTCAACACACCCGCAATCAAACCAATCAATAAAGCATAATGCAAACCGGCTATCCATAAGCCAAGTGAGTAAAACAAACCCAAACTTAACATGACTAAGAGTTGACCACGCATAAAGGCGCCCAACACTTCATCCGTATCCTTAGCTAATTTAGAAATTAATGGTTCTATTTTAGCTGGTAATAAATCCTGAACACGTTTAACTAGCACATCCCAGTCACGCAAGAAATAAAATGTAACGACGGGAATTAATACCATGTTTGCAGCAAAAGCTAATAAAGCTGCGCCTGAACCTGTAATCGATTTAAGAATATTGGCAACTACTCCACCAACTTGTTTCCAATTTTCCTGAGCAACTTGTTTTAGCTCTCCAATATCTGGTATTTCAGAGAGATTAAAACGTTGCTGCACCCATGGCATTACGGTGTTTTGTAACCAATCTATATAAACGGGTATATTTGAAACAAACACCTGAATTTGCTTGCCCAGTAAAGGAATAATAATCGCTAATAGAATCAAGGAAACCAGAGATAAACCAACAAAAACTACCAACACTGACAATGTTCGAGATAAACGATGTTGCTCTAACCTATCGACCAATGGATCACCGATATAAGCTAACAATGCCGCTACCAAAAATGGCGTTAAGACGGGTGCTAACAAGTACAATAAAATGCCGAACGTTACGACAACGGCAAAAATTAACCCTGAACGTGTATCAGTCACTGTCATCATCCCTTATTCATTTGATTGGTGCTTCACCGCACGCTGAGTCCAACGGTACACATAATCTATACCACTATACAGTGTAGTGAAAAATACTAAATAAAACATTCCCTGCAATAATAGTTCAGGCAAGGTATAGAGACCAATATGTAAAACAACCATCAGTATCAACACAATTTGAACAAAAGTATTAAATTTACTAATTAAACTCGGTTCTGCCTCAAATACTGTAATACGTCGGTGGTAAATAAACGCACCCATAATAATCACAATATCTCGTAAAACAATTGTCACTACTAACCATAGCGGAATATATCCCATCCAAGCCAAAACGATATAACAAGAAACTTGTAATAATTTATCGGCTAAGGGGTCAAGTATCGAGCCTAACCAGCTTTGCCAATCAAAACGACGTGCTAAAAAACCATCCAGTGCATCACTAGCACCAGCTACTGCAAATAAAATCAGTGCCGTAGTAAATTCATGCTGGATTAAAAACCATATTATTGGTGCAACCAGAATAATCCGTATTACAGTAATTAAATTAGGAATAAATCGATAGTTCACTGTGTTAATTTAAATGTCAGTAATGGAACGACAACAATATTATTAATAGGCTGGGTAGTCACAACAGTGGGCTTAGTATCGACTGCTACAAGAACTGATTGACTACTCAATCTAACCGATTGAAGTAGACTTTGTTGATCACCCCGTAATTTCACCTTAAACAAAATACTTTGCGGCTCTATTTTCTCTGGTTCAACGTCAATAACGCCATCAAGACCGGCAAGAAATTTATCGGTGCGAGCGTAGTCAGCTAAATTGAAAACATCAGTCACTAGAACGCTTACTTCACCCGCTTGCTCGCTTGGGACGCGTATAAAATTACTTGCCAGTGTTGATGTAACACCATCAACACCAAAACCAATAACAGAATCCAGATCACCTTCTTGTGTCCAATTATATTCACGCCCAGCAAGATTTAATGTCCAGCGCCCTTGCCAACGCTGATTGGCTAATTGACGAAGCCTTCCTACTAATACTGCATCCGTAGAGTAACGCTGAGATGCGTTTAAAATTGTTTCCTGAAAACCGGCTAAGATATCGGTGACTTTTATATTTTTCTGATCTTCAAGATCATACAAAGGTAAATCAAGTGGAATACCCCGATGTTTAGCTTTATCAAGAATCATTTTTGTTAGCTGTGTCGGTTCACTACCTTTCAATAACTGTCGCTGCCCATCTTGTTCAACAGCGATCCAAGCTAAAGTTGCTGGTCGACTCCGCCCCCAAATGGGTAGCTCAAGTTTGCGCATATTAGTATCGATAGATTTCTTATCAAAACGTACCCAAAGATATTGCTGATTCACCGCAACGCCTGTTTCCGGATCAACCGGCTTTTGTTCGTTTCGGTAACGATATTGCTGCAAGAACTGATTGCTACGAGTTAGTAACTGAGGAATACCCGGAGATAAGGCAATACTCGTGTTACCTGAAACCTTTATAAGTACTTCCAATAAAGCTGAACGAATCGTCTGGCGGCGCTCTGCTCTTCCCTGACTCGTTACAGTTAGCTCAGCTTCATAAAGACCTGAAACTTCGACTGCCTGAGCTGACAATGACAAAGCCCATAGACACCAGCTCAAAAGCAAATAAGGTGTAATTTTTATTAATTTTTGCATAAGTTTGATTATACCTATTCCACAAAAACACGCACCTGAACGTTTTCTTGCATTGCACTCCACCCAGCGCCCCGATACCATACGCATCAGCAATGACCCAGCCTCTTTTGGGTCTAAACTTTGGAGAGTTAGACGTGAGCCAGAAAGACCAATCTTCCAACCAAGATGGAAAATCTTCTTCAACATCATTAAGTTACCGTGATGCGGGTGTTGATATTGATGCAGGTAACCAACTCATTGACCGTATCAAGCCAATTGCCGCTGCTACCAAGCGCGATGGCGTGGTTAGTGGCCTAGGTGGATTTGGGGCTTTATTTGAAATTCCCAGTCATTACAAACAACCTATTCTTGTTTCAGGTACAGATGGTGTCGGCACTAAACTGAAACTGGCAATTGACCTAAATTTACACAGTACTATTGGCATCGATCTGGTGGCAATGTGTGCCAACGACCTTATCGTTCAAGGTGCCGAAGCGCTATTCTTCCTCGATTACTTTGCAACGGGCAAACTGGATTTGGATACGGCAAGTGATGTGATTAAAGGTATCGGTACTGGTTGTGAACAGGCCGGCTGTGCACTCACCGGTGGTGAGACTGCTGAAATGCCTGGCATGTACGGTAAAGGTGATTATGATCTCGCTGGCTTTTGTGTTGGTGTGGTTGAACGTGACAAAATTATTGATGGTAGCAAAGTCGCAACAGGTGATGTCATTCTGGGTATTGCGTCTTCTGGTCCTCATTCTAATGGTTATTCACTGGTTCGCAAGATCATCGAAGTAAGCGGTGCATCATTAACTGATGACTTTAATGGCAGCTCCTTAGGGGAAACATTATTAGCACCTACTCGCATGTACGTTAAACCATTATTAGAACTCTGCAAACAGATTGATGTTCACGCAATGGCGCATATCACTGGTGGCGGTTTACCTGAAAATTTACCTCGTGTCTTACCTGACGGTAGTGATGCCAAAGTTGATACAAACAGCTGGCAGCGTCCCGCTATCTTTGACTGGCTACAAGAAAAAGGTAATGTTGAAGACTTTGAAATGTTACGCACATTTAACTGTGGTATCGGCATGGCTGTTTGTGTTGCTGCTGATGATGCTGACAAAGCCATTGCGGTGCTCACCGAACAAGGTGAACATGTAGTGCAAATTGGTAAAATTGTCGATGGCAGTAGCGATACGCCTAGTGTCATTCTTAGCTAATTGAGCTGATGTCTTCCGCAATGCCTTCAGTGGTGATCTTAATTTCAGGTAGTGGCTCAAATCTACAAGCGATTATTGATGCGAGCCAATCAGAACAATGCCCCATCAATATTGCTGCCGTCATTAGCAACCGAGCAAATGCCAAAGGTCTTGAGCGTGCACAACAAGCCAATATTAAAACCGCTGTTATTGACCATACGCAATTTAATGGTCGTGAAGATTTTGATCAGGCATTAGTCAAACAAATTGATACCTACCAACCTGATTTAGTTGTGCTTGCCGGTTTTATGCGTATTCTCACTCACGAATTTGTTGAACACTACACAGGGCGACTTATCAATATTCATCCGGCACTATTACCGGATTTTCCCGGACTCAATACACATGAACGCGCCATTAAATCTGGTGTCAAAGAACACGGAGCAACTGTACATTTTGTTACCACCGAAGTAGATGGTGGTCCTATTATTCTGCAAGCGGGTGTTGCGGTTAAATCTAATGACACAGCAAAAGAATTGGCTCAACGTGTATTACAACAAGAACACCGTATTTTTCCTTTAGTAATAAAGTGGTTTGCTGAGAAACGTTTAGTGCTCAATGATAACAAGGTATTCTTAGACCAACAGCAATTACCTGAAACAGGCATAAACTATGCACAGGTTACGGAAAATCAATAAATTAACTATTGGAATAGCATCACTATTGGTATTACTTTTTAGTATGCCACTCCATGCTGAGCATGGTTTCCAACCTTTCACTGCAATTTATACTGTCAGCAGAAATAACACTGACATCGGTATTCGCACTCATACCCTATCACTAGAAAATGATCACTATATCTACCGGGCAAATATGCATGCAACCGGTTTTGCCAGCCTTTTTAAATCAGGTGAAATAACTGAAGTCAGCCATTGGGCTCTATATAACGATACTGTTGTACCACTCAGTTATGAGTATCGCGATACAGATAAAGAAAAACGCCATGCCCAACTCGAATTTGACTGGGAAACAAATTCAGTCACCAATAAAGTCAGCAATAAATCTTGGAAAATGACGATCCCCAATGGAACTCAAGATAAATTCAGCTACATGCTTGCCTTAATGCAAGACCTACAACACGGAAAAAAGAACACTGAATATAAGATTGCAGATGGTGGTCGTCTTAAAACCTACCAATTTAAGATACTAAAAAACGAAACTATCACCACACCTATTGGTAAATTTAATACCATTAAGCTTCAGCGTGTACGCGCAGGGAAGAAAAATCGTATTACTTATCTCTGGGTTTTACCTGAAAAAAATTATTTACCCATTAAAATAGAACGTCACAAAGGTGACAATCTATTTACGATGATCATTTCTGAATTAAGGTAACCCTCTATAATTACTAGCATTAAACTTCTATTCCACTTATTAATACCTCAAGTTATTGCAAGCTACAACTATTGACGAAACACCTTTTCTTTCGTTTACCGCTACCGTTGACAAATAATAATCTTGCGGAAGGATAACCGTAGTTTTTACAACTTTAGCCGGAAGAAAAAATGAATAAATACAATCAATTCTTAAAACTAAGTCTTGCAACATTACTTGCGGCGACACTACTACTATCCACAGCAAGCCCTGCTGTTCAAGATGATCGGCACTATCATATGTGGTGGTAATCACTATGATCGCATTGGTGGTACAGAAGCACAGCGGACAGCATATATTCTCAGGAACTATGATGCATCATTACCTATCAATATTAATCGCCTAGCGATCCACGATGCAACTGGAACAGTTATTGCTGATTTCAATGGTGCAAGCTTGCCTATTTCATTTAATAGTGTTTTTGGTGGCGATGATAACGGTATTGAACCAATCCAAACTGTGCTTTACCTATCTGCCAATTTAATTGGTGCCCCACTTTCAAAAACTAAACGTCTAATTTCTGTTCAAAATGATTGGTCAGCTGATGCAAAAGCACTTATCCCTGAAATGCCATGGGTTCGCAATGCACGTCATCAAGAAAGACGACGATGACGATGACGATAAAGATGATGATTAAACAGAAATAATATATAAATGTGGATAATAATTTTGCTACCCATATATTTCTTTCAAAATATACCTCACCATATGCAATAGACTTTAAAATGCCTATAGTTATAACTCTTACACAAAATGCCAATATAAAAATTGACTAACATTAGTTTCATATAAGTAAGCTTTTTAATACCAATTCTGCCTTAAAACATCATTTTAATAGTGCTTTTGAAAGACGTTACCTATATTATAGTAACTACAGGTCAATAAATTCATGAGAAGCTGGAAGTATATATCATCAGCTATGTCATCTAAGAATAATAAAAACATGAACGTAGAAAGTGTCCGCTATGTCGATTTAATGGATAAGCGGTTAGTCGTGTTCGTGCTTATCGTTATTGTAGGCTTAATTCTTTCTTCAAATTTGCTTCTCTCTGTTGGTAAAACTTCTGAAGTGCATGACCGACTCAGGGTCGCGAATCAATTATTATTGACTACACAACAATTCCAGATTCAATATGATGTATCGCGTGCGGCCATCAACACCTTTATGTTCTTAGGTAGCGATGGGACATGGGAAATTGCAAGTAAAGAAACTAAGAAACTTTATGAACATGCAAGAAAGCTTGCTCAAACAGATAGCACCGAAGTCAATATACAAAAAAAACTCGTCATAGACATACAAGCAAAGGTCAATGAATACATTTTAAATTTACCCCCTTTACGAGCCATTCGACAAGATACACGAGGCGTCATCGAAGGCGTTCTTAATTCCACTGAAACTCAGGCAAATAATAGCTACCAAGTTACAACTGGTTTAGGGAACGCTATACAAATTCTTTCACAAGAAGATGATACAAATAAGGACTTTATTATCTTACTCCAATCTGTACAAAACAGATGGCTACGGATGATTTCAGAATTTCGTGCTTTATTATTACTTAGAACTAGCCGCACTCAACAATCAACACTCACTCAAGTTGAACAATTTAAAAAACAGTGGCGCGAAGTACTTAATAAATATGATGAATTTGACATTCTGATACAAGAACAAATAGCTAACATAGACAAAAGCCAAAAAGCTTGGGTTCAGTCACTGCCTCAGGTTATCAATATACATCTGGGGAAACGCTGGCGGACAGATCTTCGTTATATGGACGATAATCTAAACCCCATTGGAGACCAAATACTTACTTTTTTAAATGCCTACGAAATTGGTGTAGCTACATACATTGAATCTACTACCAATGAAATTCTTGCTCTAGAAAAGAAAAATATTATCTGGGTTTTTGTCATCATGGGTCTAATTATTACCTTCTCGATGACGATGCTCCTCATCTATACACGATTACTTGCAGCACAGCAACGTAAACGAATGGATGTCGAACGTGTTAACACCATGAAAACTGAATTCCTCTCGACTATTAGTCATGAATTGCGAACTCCACTAAATGCAATAATTGGTTTTAGCCAATTGCTAGAAATGGACATTGACCAGACACTTACAGATCAACAAAGATTAAACATTAATGAAATTAATGTTGCTGGTAACCATTTGCTTCATCTCGTAAATGAAATTCTTGATTTAAGCGCCATTGATTCGGGTAATATCAATTTAAACATGCAAAGCGTTAACCTCTGTGAAGTATTAGGAGAAGCTGTTTCTCTCTCTAGTACAATGGCTGAGAAATTTAGTGTCACTATCAAAAACAAAGTTTCATGTTCTGCTACATGCAAGGTTAACGCTGATCCGGTTCGATTGCGTCAAGTCTTTCTCAACCTTATTTCAAATGCGATAAAATATAATATTAAAGGTGGTCATGTCACCATTTCTGTTGAAGACAAACATACTATGTACCGAATAAATATTAAAGATACCGGGATCGGAATCACTACTCAAAATATTAATAAATTATTCCAACCTTTTGAACGGTTGGGCCAACCTAATGAAGTTGAAGGTGCAGGAATTGGTTTAATGGTAACCAAAGAACTTATTGAATCAATGAATGGAAATATTGGCGTTATAAGCAAGTCTGAAAAAGGCAGTACATTTTGGGTTGAATTAATGGCAAGTTCATAACTACCTCAATGCTAAAGGATATAACATATATGGACATAGCTGCACTTATAATTCCTACAGTTACACTTATCGGCTTAACTTTTATTGTTAGTCTTTCTCTTGTGAGCTACCGTTTTTACCTTGTACGAAAAGGCATCGTTCATCCAGGCTATTTCAAATTTAATAAAGGTGGTAAGCCTCCGAGGCATCATGATGCGCTTGAACATAATTACAGTAATCTTTTTGAAGTTCCTACACTCTTTTATTCTATTGTCACCATCGCAATAGCAACCAATCATATCGACTCAACCTTAGTCACACTTGCCTGGTTATTTGTTGGGTTTCGGATAGCACACACCCTAATTCATGTATTCTATAATAATATTTTGCATCGATTAAGTGTGTTTTTTGCAGCTTATGTTGTAGTCGGCATTATGTGGTTTAAGGTTGTCAGCAATATTTTAGCTTAATTTATAATTTATTTTTAAGTATCGAAGGAACACTTTCCAGTGTTTTCAGAAATGCTATAATATCTTCCTCATCTTTTTTACTCAGTTCAGTATTTAATGCAAGTAATTCACTACGTCCTATTGCTGTTTCAGGCGTATCAGCATAATGCTTCATAACCGATTTAAGGTTCTTGTATTGACCTGCGTGCATATACGATGCTGTTTTAGTTACATTCCTAAGGCTTGGTGTTTTAAATGAGCCAATTGTATGTTCTTTATCTTTGACCATATATTTAAGTTCATCACAGCGCTTTTCTTTATCATCATTAAATTTACTATAACAATTAAATTCACTTCGCATTAAACTGTGTACAGATGAGCAGCAACAACTATGCCAAAATTTTATCTATAAAATTCACAAACTCACCTTATAACCAATAATAATAAGGTATTATAAATCAAGTAATTAGATTGAGGTTGTACTGTCAAAATAATGACGCACAATAATGATGGGATTTAAGCTATTGATTTAATAAGGTAAGTGGCCTGCAAAATGCAAATAAATTATGTAATTTGGTTGTATTTTGCAGTCATTTAACAAATTATTCATATAAATGGAACGAAATACCTAACAACCATGCTAATGCTTTAAACGATAACCCGTTTTGAACATCCACCAGACTGTAACGAGGCAAAGCATTAGAAACGAAGATACAACGCCAAGACTTATCCAGACGCTAACATCAGAAACCTCAAAGAAACTCCAGCGAAAACCACTGATTAAATAAACAACAGGATTAAACAATGTCACTGTTTGCCATGCTGGTGGCAACATATCGATAGTGTAGAAACTACCGCCAAGAAAAACTAATGGCGTAATTACTAATAAAGGGACCAGTTGTAACTTTTCAAAATCAACCGCCCATAATCCAATAATAAAACCGAATAAACTGAAAGAGATACAGGTTAAGACTAAGAATGTCAGCATCCATACAGGATGTGCTATTTCTAGTGGCACAAAAAAACCAGCTGTCGCCAAAATAACAATACCTATAATAAATGATTTAGTTGCCGCCGCACCAACATAGCCAATGAGAATCTCTATAAATGAAATAGGTGCTGATAATATCTCATAAATAGTACCGGTAAATTTGGGAAAGAAAATTCCAAATGAGGCGTTAGCAATACTATGGGTTAACAAGGCAAGCATAATTAACCCCGGCACAATAAAGGCGCCATAAGATACACCTTCAACCTGTTCTATGCGCCCACCTATTGCTGAACCAAATACTACGAAATAAAGTATTGTTGAGATCACCGGCGAAGCAAAGCTCTGTAACAATGTCTTCCATGCGCGTAGCATTTCATATTTGTAGATAACTTTAATTGCTTGAATATTCATATTTATTGATTCACCAAATTAATAAATATATCTTCCAATGAAGTTTGGGAGGTATTCACATCTCTTAATGATAATTTGGCTACATCTATCGCGCGCAATAATTCCGCGATACCGGTTCTTTCATTTCTGGGATCATAGGTATAAATCAATGATTTCCCTTTATTCGATAATTCCAACTCCCAATCTAATAATGATTCAGGAATCAGCGAAATAGATTGCTCAAGATCAATCATCAGCTGGCGTTTACCTAGCTTGTGCATTAATGCCAACTTATCGTCAACAACTAATAATTCACCCTTATTAATAATCCCCACACGATCCGCAATCTCTTCCGCTTCTTCAATATAGTGCGTCGTTAAAATAATTGTTACACCCGACTTGCGTAATTTCCGTACTAATGCCCACATATCCTTACGTAGTTCAACATCAACGCCCGCAGTTGGTTCATCAAGAAATAATATAGAGGGTTCATGCGATAAAGCTTTACCAATTAATACTCGTCGCTTCATGCCACCTGATAAAGTCATCAGCAGGCTGTTTTTCTTTTCCCACAGTGACAAATCTTTTAATAATTGTTCAATGTACGCAGGGTTTGATTTTTTGCCGAACAAGCCTCGGCTAAAACAAAGTGTATTCCAGACCGTATCAAAAGCACCCAGTGTCAGTTCCTGTGGAACCAGACCAATCAATGCTCGTGCTGCACGGTAATGTTTATTACTGTCATACCCCGCAACACTAACAGAGCCAGATGTTGCATTGACAATGCCGCAAATAATAGAAATAAGCGTTGTTTTACCTGCACCATTAGGGCCGAGCAATGCGAGAATTTCACCCTCTGTAATATCCAAACTGATATTATTTAGCGCAGTAAAACCACCCGCATAGGTCTTAGAGAGATGAGATATAGAGATAATTGGTTTCATAACAGCCCTTGAGGATACAGAAGATGGACACTGCAATACTAGTAAAGTTTAATCATATCTAAAGTTATTGCCTAAATTATGCTATAAAGCTATACATAAAAAATAAAATGGATACTCCACTATGAATAAAAGGATATTAATGGCCATTGTGGCTGTCTTCGTAACGTGGTCAATTCTCGACTTTATTATTCATGGGGTTCTTTTAGAGGCTACCTATAAGGCCACCACAGAACTTTGGCGCCCTATGAATGAAATCAAATTTTCCATTGCCTACGCGATTACCTTTACCTCAAATGTATTTTTTGTGCTTATGTACTCAACACTCGTTACGAATAAATCATTAGCATCCGGTATTAAATTTGGCGTGTTCTTTGGTTTAGCCGCTGGTGTTATGATGGGGCTAGGATCATACCCTTATATGCCCATTCCTTTCATGCTGGCATTAAGTTGGTTTGGTGCCTGCGTACTGCAATCAATTGTTGCCGGTGCCATCACAGGAACAATCGTTAAAGAATAATTATTCTCATATTCTTTAGGAAATAAATATGAAATTACTGAAATCAAAATTAGCTGTCTCACTAGCTGCGCTAAGCATTCTGTTTGCAGGCCAAATTAATGCGGGCGATGAACATCATGAAAAATCACTGTCTTTTAAATCAACCAAACTAACTGACAATATTTACATGCTACAAGGCAAGGGAGGCAACCTAGGGCTACTCAAAGGCGATGATGGACTGCTTCTAATTGATGCTGATTATAAAGTGATGTCAGATGCGCTAAAAAGTGAACTTGGTAAATACGGTGGTGTTAATAATCTTAACTACCTTATTAATACGCATTGGCATGGCGATCACACACAAGGCAATAAAGCACTCGGGCATCATGCCCAAATCATTGCTCATGACAATGTTCGTACTCGATTACTAACAACACAAGAAATCAAACTATTAAAAATAGTTTCTAAGCCATATCCAAAACATGCCCTGCCTGCAATCACCTATGCAAAACGACTCTCATTACATATTAATAATGAAGATATTGAAGTTGTGCATTTTCCTAAAGGCCATACCGATGGTGATTCCGTTGTGTTTTTTAAAAAAGCCAACGTTGTTCACATGGGTGACCACTTCTTCTCTGGCATGTTTCCATTTGTTGACGTCGACCACGGTGGTAATGTTCTCAATATGGCAAAAAATATTTCTGTCGTTCTAGGAATGGTAAACAATAAAACTAAAATCATTCCAGGCCATGGACCACTTTCAAATAAAGCAGAACTACAAGCCTTTCATGATATGTTAATTAATACCTCGGCTGAAGTAACTAATATGAAAAGTCAAGGATTAACACTAGAAGAAATTCAAGCAAAAGGCTTATCTAAAAAATGGGCTAAATGGGAAGCTAATAGCTTCTTCCCTACTAAGGTTTGGATTGGGATTATTGATGGTAGCTTATCAAATTAACTTTTAAAATATTTAAAAAATAAAATAGAGAACATAACTATGTACCTGCTACAACATAAAAAGCTTCTAACACTTATCATTGCGAGCTCCTTACTTTCAGGCTGTGCCAGTATTTCTGGTGATGATACTAATAAGGTATCAAGAATTGAGTCTGATCCAACTGGTGCAAAATGCCTCATTATCAACTCAATTAATATAAAGCGTGATATCACCACGCCCGCGGATGTTTTCTTGCAGCCGAAGTATGACCCGATCAATATTTCCTGTGAAAAAGAAGGCTTCAAGCGTTCTTCCGATGTTGTTGATACCACTCTTGTTGATGCTGTTTATGGCAATATATTGTTTGGCGGACTTATTGGTGTTGCGATTGATCACTCTTCAGGTCAAAACAGAAAGTACCCATCTCTTATTAAAATATTTCTTGAACCAGAAACCTTTGCAAGTAACGATGAAAGACGTGCATTTGAAGACAAAAAAAATGCTTGGCGCACCGCTATACTTGATGATCCGGAACAACCTAACAGCCAATTACAGGCAACTACATTTCCTAAAAAAACCAGCCCTTCTGCAAAAAACAATACTGATTTAAGTAAGAAAAAAATTGCTATTGCTGCATGGGGACAAATTGATGAAACAAGATTTTCAGTTAAAGGGCCTCGCTATTCAAATAAAATTGCAAACTTGATGCAAAACTCTCTTAGAAGCTCAACTTCAGGAGGTATTGAAATACTAAATTGGCGTGATGCTAAAGACATTAATTATGAAAATGATAGTTATCCTGTTAGCCGTTCGCTCTGCTCACGGACTAATGCAGATATAATCTATGCCACTGTACTGGAAGTGTCGTCAGAAGGTGGTACAACTGGCCACTATCCTGACTCAACCTATTTCCGGTATAGCTGTAAAGATAATAAAATGAACTTCAAATCATATACTCTTGATTTAGATCGCCAAGACAGTAAATTCTTTTTATATGAAAAAAGATTACAAGAAACTTTTCGAGATTTTCTTGTAAGTAATGGCGTTATCTAAACTTTATAATTGAAGTTATAAAATGGTAGCGAAGAGTATTAGAAATACTCCCAAGTATAATTATTTTAGCTTAAATAAAAACTGATACGTTATCAGTTTTTAAGTCTTTGGTAACGTGACACCCTGCTGACCTTGGTACTTACCAGCACGATCGGCATAAGACGTTTCACATTCTTCGTCTGATTCAAAGAATAAAACTTGTGCCACACCTTCGTTAGCGTAAATCTTCGCTGGCAATGGTGTAGTATTTGAGAACTCCAAGGTTACATGCCCTTCCCACTCTGGCTCAAACGGGGTGACATTGACGATAATTCCGCAACGGGCATACGTTGATTTACCCAAACAAATGGTCAACACGTTACGTGGGATACGAAAATATTCGATTGTACGCGCAAGCGCAAATGAATTAGGTGGAATAACACACACATCTGATTTTACATCAACAAAACTTGCTTCATCAAAGTTTTTTGGATCGACAATGGTCGAATTGATATTAGTGAATATCTTAAATTCATCAGAACAACGAATATCATAGCCATAACTTGAAGTACCATAAGAAACAATACGTTCATTGCCATTATGCTTAACTTGGCCAGGCTCAAAAGGTTCGATCATACTGTGTGATTCAGCCATACGGCGAATCCATTTATCTGACTTGATGCTCATTGGATGTCTATCTGCCTACGTATTCAATTTTTGTTGCTGGGTATTAGACCTTAAAAATAGCTAAATCGCAAAGCTCGTCCACAAAAAAGGGATGGTCAATAAACCATCCCTAGTTTGCGTTTGCTAAGTTTCTATTGAAACTCGCAATTGTTGCAAGTCATTATGAAATAACGATATTTGGGAACTTGCTAGCGTACTCTTTCGCTTTAGTAGATAGCTTGCCTGATACACGACGTGAAATTTCACGATAAATCTCAGTAACACGTCCATCTGGATCAGCAACAACCGTTGGTTTACCTTCATCAGTATCTTTACGAATCGCGATATCCAGAGGTAAAGAGCCCAGTAAATCTACGTCGTACTGCTCAGACATGTTCATGCCGCCACCTTGACCGAAGATATGCTCTTCATGTCCACACTCACTACAAATATGAATACTCATATTTTCAATGATGCCCAGCACAGGAACTTCAACTTTTTCAAACATACTCAATGCCTTACGAGCATCCAATAGAGCAATGTCTTGTGGTGTAGTCACAATCAATGCGCCGCTCACAGGAATACGCTGAGCCAATGTCAGTTGAATATCACCGGTACCTGGTGGTAAATCGATGATCAAGTAATCAAGATCGCTCCACTTGGTGTCGTTAATAAGCTGATTTAAGGCCTGTGTCACCATCGGACCGCGCCAAATCATGGGGGTGTCTTCATCAACGAGGAAGCCAATCGACATGGTTTGGAGTCCGTAACTAATAATAGGCTCTAAGGTCTTGCCATCAGGTGATTCAGGACGTTCTTTGTTCACGCCCAACATACGCGGTTGGCTTGGACCATAGATGTCAGCATCGAGGATACCAACCTTGGCACCTTCAGCAGCAAGCGCTAAAGCAAGGTTTACAGATGTAGTTGATTTACCCACCCCGCCTTTACCGGATGCCACTGCAATCACATTTTTGATACCAGGGATCTGTTCAACACCCTTTTGTGCTTTATGCGAAGCGATTTTAGAGATCACATTGACGGTCACACCACTAACACCATCAATACCGCCAACAAGCTCACTCAGCTTTTCACTCAGCGTATCGAAGTAGCTCATCGCAGGGAAACCAAGCACAACATCAATGCTCACCGCACCGCCATCAATCTTAATGTCTTTGATAGCCTTCGCTGTTACCAAATCCTTTTCAAGATAAGGGTCGATGTAGTCTTTCAGCTTTGCCTCAACGCTTTCGCGAGTTACTTCTGCCATTGCTCTATTCTCCT
>JALTKP010000142.1 GCA_027078075.1 Gammaproteobacteria bacterium
AACACCAAATCCAGAGTCAGATAAAGATATGCAGTTATTTTCACGACTTGGTTTACAGACAGAAGCAACCAGTTGCTCTGAAGTTAAATAATGTTTGAGCTGAAAGGCTTTCTCCAGCAACAACAAGATCAAGACCTTTATCGCACTCGTGATATTTGCGAGGGGAAACAAGGCCCGGAGCAAGTTTGTAATGGCAAGCAAGTATTATCTTTTTGTAGTAATGATTATCTTGGGCTTGCAGCTGATCCACGCATTATAAAAAGTTTACAACAGGCAACAGAGAAATACGGCGTGGGTAGTGGTGCAGCACATTTAATTAATGGGCACACAACGGCGCATCATGCGCTTGAAGAAGAGCTGGCTGAATTTACAGGCTGTGAGCGTGCATTATTATTCTCAACCGGATACATGGCTAACTTAGGCGTTGTAAGTGCATTGTTAGATCGTAATGATGTGGTGGTTGCTGATAAATTAGTACACGCATCATTATTAGATGCAGCAAAATTATCAGGCGCAAAATTATTGCGTTATAAGCATGCTGATATTGAATCTCTGTCATCCCGTTTAGAAAATAATGATGCAAAAAAAATAATTATTACCGACGGCGTGTTCAGTATGGATGGTGATATTGCTCCATTGCCGGAAATAATTAGTAAGCTTGATAAAAATAATACGGCTGTTTTAGTTGATGATGCACATGGGTTTGGTGTGTTGGGTAAAAACGGTGGTGGTTGTGTCGAGCATTTTAATTGCAGTGATGATGTCGATATTTTAGTAGGTACCTTAGGTAAAGCTTTCGGAACATTTGGTGCATTTGTCGCAGGTAGCGAAGAATTAATTGAAACCTTAATTCAATCTGCACGTAGTTATATTTTTACCACAGCTATGCCTGCTGCAGTCGCTGAGGCAACGCGAACCAGTTTAAAGATATTGCAAGTTGAGAATGAACGACGTGAGAAATTGCAAAGCTTAGTAAAACAATTTAGAAAATCAGCACAACAACTCGGTTTAACATTAGTTAATTCACCAACACCGATACAGCCGATTATTGTTGGTAGTGCTGAGAAAGCAGTGGCGATGAGCAAGGGGCTGGCAGAGCAGGGCATTATGGTGAGTGCCATTCGTCCTCCAACGGTACCTACAGGAACAGCACGATTAAGAGTTACCTTCAGTGCCAGTCATTCGGAAAAACAGCTGGAAAAATTATTGTTGGCATTGGAGTCAGTATTATGAAGGGTTTGCATTCTGACTACTACCAGCAAGGTGAAGCCAGTAATTCGGAATTGGTCTTAATACATGGTTGGGGCGCACACGGTGGTGTTTGGCAAAGTGTTTTACCTGCATTGCTTGAAAATTTTAATGTCACCTGCATCGATTTACCTGGTCACGGAAAGAGCCACAAAATTGCTGATAACAGTATTGTCGCTTGGGCAGATGCGGTACTGGAAGCTGCACCTGAAAAAGCGGTTTGGTTAGGCTGGTCTTTAGGTGGTTTAGTTGCACAACAAATTGCTAGTAAAGCCCCGCATCGGGTAGAAAAACTAATTGTGCATGCATCAACGCCAAAATTTGTAAAGTCAGCTGATTGGTCAGAGGCAGTTGATGAAAAAACATTTCGTGATTTTCATGCTGAGGTAATTCGTGATCCTCATTCTAGTTTGGTACGTTTTATTGCCTTACAAACACGTGGTAGCAAAACTGCAAGTCAAGATAGTCGCTTGTTACGAAAAACATTATTAGAGCCAGAACCATCTGCAGCAGGTTTGGATAATGGCATGCAACTATTATTAGAAACTGACTTAAGAGAAAAAATAAAAGCGATTACTTGCCCGGTGTTAGTACTTGCAGGTCAGCGTGATACCTTGATACCAGAAACGGCAGTGAGTGAAATAAGTAATTTATTTATTGATAGTGAGTCTAATGTAATTAAACAGGCTGGGCACGCAGCGTTTCTTTCTCACCCAGAAGAATTCTGTCAGGCAGTAAATAAATTTTGTTTTGATGAAAATGCAATTAATTTTAAGGAAGCTAAGTGAACGAGTTAACACATTACCAACAAGAACTGGTTAGAAAATCATTTGGCAATGCAGCAAAAACTTATGATGAAGCGGCGGTGTTGCAACGTGAAGTGGCAACGCGAATGTTAGAGCGATTGGAATACATTAAAGCCACACCAGAACGAATTTTAGATTTGGGTTGTGCTACTGGCGAATATTCAGCGCGACTTGCTCGGTTATATAAAGGTGCACAAGTATTTAGTCTTGATATTGCCTTGCCGATGTTAAAAGAAGTAAAGCGCCGTTCCACATGGCGTCGACCGCTACGAAGGATTTGTGGTGATATACAGGCATTGCCCATTGCCGATAATTCGATTGATTTAATTTTTTCTAGTTTAGCATTGCAGTGGTGTGGATCGTTAGATGATGCCTTTAGTGAATTCAGACGCGTACTACGCCCCGGTGGCTTTGTGATGTTTTCAACTTTTGGCCCAGATACATTAAAAGAATTACGCGCAAGCTGGTCAGAAGTTGATAATGAAAAGCATGTGCATGACTTTATAGATATGCATGATATTGGTGATGCAATGCTACGCGCGGGTTTATCACAACCCGTGATGGATGTTGAAACAATTACGCTAACTTATAACGATGCTTATGCTTTGATGCGAGAGCTGAAAGAGATTGGTGCACATAATATTGCAAAAACACGTTCACGTAACCTAACCAGCAAGTCACGTATTCAAGCAGTCGTAAAAGCCTATGAACAATTCCGTGTCAGTGGAGTTTTGCCTGCTAGTTACGAGATTGTATATGGGCATGCTTGGTGTGATGAAAGTAATGTTGGTGAACAAACCAATGGTGTCAGCATCGAATCATTGCGTGGTTCAATCGAATGAAGGGCGTATTTATAACGGGTACAGATACCGGCGTTGGTAAGACATTATGTGCAGCAGCACTATTAGAGGTATACAGACAACAAGGATTTTCGACTATTGCAATGAAGCCGGTTGCAAGCGGTTGTGAGCAAACGTCTGATGGTTTACGTAATGAAGATGCTTTATTACTGATGCAACACATGTGTGAAGCGGCAAGTTATGAAGAAGTAAATCCTTATACTTTTGAACCAGCCATGGCACCGCATCTTGCTGCAACAAGAGAAAATGTGACGATTAATTGTGATGAATTAGTGGTACAGGCCCAGTCCTTAGCTGATCGAGCCGATCGTATTGTGATAGAAGGTGCGGGTGGCTGGTTAGCTCCTCTAAATGAGCAACAAAGTTTTGCTAATTTAGCGGAACAACTCGATTTACCTGTCGTGTTGGTAGTAGGAATTCGTCTTGGTTGTCTTAATCATGCATTATTAACAATTGAAAATATGCAACATCGAGGTGTGAAAGTGGCAGGTTGGATAGCTAATATCGGTCTCGATAATGCAGCCGATTGTTTAGACATAAATGAAAATATCAACTCACTTCAGACGCGAATTTCAGCACCTTTGTTGGGTAAAATTCCCTACCAAAATGATAAGGATATCCTAAAAATAGCCTCCTTTTTAGAGATCTGATCGCTGTAAAAATTAACCATAATGGCGTCATGGTCAATCCCCTTTGATTTGTGAGTGTACCTGTGTCAAAGTGCAATCTGTTTGAAGCTTCAACATAAGAAAAAGCATATAAGTCATTGCTAATATGAGTAATTATGAGGCTCTCATTCAAACATTCTATTGCGGGATTTTGGGGCATGGTTTAGCATGCCGTAGCTAAATTGAGGGTTGAACCTGATATTTGGGGGTATCTCAGCGTATTATTTGAATCGAAATATATCGATTTAGGTGATTAAAGCTGAGTTAAAACGGAATTACTCCCCTTGTTTTGCAGAAGTAAAAAAGAGGCGGCGGTATTGTATTTATAAATGCCTAGAAGCTGCCCAAATAATAAATACAGACAGAATAATAAATACAGAATTTAATGTAATTATAACTATAGAGAGAGTGGAGCATGTCCGTACGTAAACTGAAACAGGCAGCACTAGTGCTGTTCAGCTCAGTCTTGGCCATGACATCTAGTCATGCATGGGCTGACAAAGTCCTGAATCTGCGTGAGGGTGTCACCGAGGTGAGTCGCAACGCATACAGTCTGCATATGATTGTATTGTGGATTTGTGTCGTCATTGGTGTCGTTGTATTTGGCGCGATGATTTATTCAATGTTCGCGCACCGTAAATCAAAAGGTGCCGTCGCAGCTAGTTTTCATGAAAGTCATAAAGTTGAAGTCCTTTGGACTGTTATCCCTTTCATTATACTTATTGCACTAGCCATCCCTGCAACCAAGAATTTGTTGTTACTCGAAGATGCCAGTAACGCCGATATAACCGTTAAAGTTACCGGTTACCAGTGGAAGTGGAACTACGAATACATGGATGGTGATGCTGAAGGTGTTAAATATTTCAGTGCACTTGATAAAGCCAGTAATGATGCACGTGCTATGAATTCTGGTATTGATGTATCAACTGTTCCGAACTACTTACAAAATGTTGATAACGAACTTGTTATTCCAACAGGTAAGAAGGTTCGCTTCTTGATTACATCTAATGATGTTATTCACTCTTGGTGGATGCCTGATTTTGGTTTTAAGAAAGATGCAATACCAGGTTACATTAATGAAGCTTGGACACGTGTTGAAGAGGCCGGTACTTACCGTGGTAAATGCGCTGAGCTTTGCGGTAAAGACCATGGCTTTATGCCAATTGTTGTCGTTGCCAAAGAAGAAGGCGAATACAAAAAATGGGCTGCAGCTAAGAAAGCGGCTGCAGATGCAGAAGCGGCTGCAGCATCAAGTGATAAAACTTGGAGCAAAGCTGAGTTGATGGCGAAGGGCGCTAAAGTTTACGGTAGTACTTGTGCTGCTTGTCACCAAGCTAACGGCGAAGGTACAGGCCCATTCCCACCACTTAAGGGTAGTGCGATTGCAACAGGTCCCGCAGCTGGACACATTGGTATCGTTGTTAATGGTAGTAAGACTAACCCATTAATGGCTGCCTACGGTGCACAGTTAAATGACCTCGATCTTGCTGCTGTTATTACCTACGAGCGTAATAGCTGGGGTAATGAAGCAGGTATCGTTCAACCTAAAGACGTTAAGGCTGCCCGCTAAAGCGGTACGCGTTTCTGGAGATTAAAATTATGAGTACAGCTCACGCAGA
>JALTKP010000143.1 GCA_027078075.1 Gammaproteobacteria bacterium
TGTTGCCATTGTTTATAATGAGCTGTTTGATGGATATGATGCCGGTAATTCAAATACAGTAACATTGCAAATCAGCACACCTAATCTGGATGCAGGTAACTGCTGTGCCAATGTTAATGTATATGGTGCAGTTTCCAATAATTATCCAGTTACATTTGATGCGCAGGGTCAGGCAACAATAACAGTGGATCTGGGCAGAGGTTACAACTGGATTGATATTTATGACGGCATAGGGGAATTCAAAGGCTTCAATGTACAAACAACAGGCGGTATCGCACCACCAATTGAGGTAACATCGGTTAGTGCTACATTGACAGATGCATCTGGTGCAGAGATTGTACGAACATATACACCGGATAGCTGGGGCTTTGTGGATACATCTGCTGATGGCGGTGCAAAAACCGTGACAATATCAGGCTCAGTTTCTGATCCGAATATCACCGAAGTCAATATCAATATGGGTAGCGATATTGGAGCCTATATTGGATACGCTGTGCCGGTTAACAATGGTGCATTTGAAACAACATTGGATATCTATACCGGTAATAACTGGATTGGTATTGATGGCTTCTTCTGTGACACCAATAACAACTGTAACTATGCCTTTGCCAATGTGGGTGTTTACAGCAGTGATGGCACACCTTATGAGCCACCTATCAGTAATGTGGTTGTAACAGAGGCCAGCTTGCTGAATGACTGGGGCAATGGTGCCGACTGGGATGCCAGTGCGGATGCTGATAATACCGTAGAGATTACGGGCTTGTTACAGTTCCCTAATGGTACAATTGGCTATGATGTGGGTAGTGATGGTGCCTGGAATAATGGCACAATTACCCCAAATCCTGATGGTAGCTTTGTGCTGTCTGTTGAACTGTACAACGGCAATAACTGGGTGAATATTTATGATGACCAGGGTAACTGGTACAGCCTGAGTATTTTCACATCAGCAGGAAAAACAGTTGTGCGTCCCGTGATTACAACTGTTAATGGTAACCCTTATGACGGTTCCGGAATTGTACAAACCGATGCTTGTACATTGACGATTGATGGTTTGGCTCTGGCCGATCGTGAAGTCAATATATATTGGAATGGTGATGATGGTGCCGGTAACTTCTATTCTGAGAACTTCAGAACTGTAGCAGGCCCTGATGATGGTACAGGTTTGGGAGCATTCTCGGTAACCGTCCCCGTCATTGGTGGGTTCAATGCCTATAACAGTGTCAATATCAATGATGCTAACTTTGCGAGTATCTTTGTTAATGTAGAAACTACCGATGGTACTTGTGAATATATCCAGCCTGTTCTGGAAACCACGGGTATTTCAGATGGTAGCACTACAACAACTCTGATATCGGATAGTTCTGGTATGGTCGGTGTTGATGATGGCTTTGGTGGCATCACAGACTATGATGCAGGTGCCAGTGGTCTGGTAACCTTGAGTGGTACTTCAACAGGTCCGGGTCGTGCCATACTGGTTGAGGTTTATACCTGTGGTGGTATCGAACAATATGAAGGATCTGCATCGACAACAGCCAATGCATCAGGCACATTTGACTGGTCAGTTGAGTCTGTGAGTGTTTATCAAGGTGCTACTAGCCTTAATATTACTGATGGCGTTAACTACCAATATATGAATGTGTTGAGTACGACCGTTAATACTCCGGTTCCTGTATTGGATGCAGCTGTAGATGAAACGACTGCTGTTGATAGTGCGGGCACCTCTGTTACGGTAACAGCCTATGAGGGCATGTGTGGTTATGCATCTTATGATGCAGGTGCTGCAGTAAGCCTGACTATCACTGGTACCACAACAGGTTCTGATGGAACAGGTAGTTATTGGGATAGCTCAAATACTATGCAAACATTTGATATTGTGAATGGTGCATTCAGCTTTGAAGTGAATCTCTATGATGGTAATAACTACTTCTTTATCAATGATGCTGACTATAACAATATGAGTGTCGAAGTCTTTACCACCAATGGTAATGCGCGGCCTCAGGTTGTAACGATCACATCTCCATTACATAATGATGTTGTTGATACAACAGTATCAACCATGACGGTTGCAGGTACTGTTGATGGAAGTAATGGCTTTGTTCCAAGCAGGATCATGGGCTATATTTTTGATGAAGGCACAGGTGTAAACCTGACATATTCATCTGACCCGTTTGAGATTGATAGCCTGGGTTATTTGCCGATTGTGTATGATAGTGCAAGCGGAGGTTTCAGCTTTGATATTGACACTGCTACATTGTCAGATCAGCCTATCAGTATTTCGGTTAATGCCAGAGAGGATGCAACAGGCACAGAGTATGGTCATGCTATCTTTGTAAATAATATTTACAATTATGGTGAGTATGCTTATAAGCCCGGTGTTGAATCGGCAAAACCTGATGCAAAAGGTATAATGAGTAAAACCAATGCAACGCGTGTCTTTAAGCGCAGTAGAATGAGTCATCCTTAGACTTCGGTTGTATCATTATATTATAAATCTGAGGGCAGCCTAGGCTGCCCTCTTTTACGTTGGAAATATGGGATTTAAAAATAAATAAAGTAAGGTTGTGAGTGATGGTATGAAAAAAATATTATTGGTTCTACTGACAATAATCAGTTTGATGAGCTCATCAGTTTACGGTAAGCCGTCTATACCCATTTCAGTCAGTATAGAAGCCCAGGGAAATGTTATTAAGGGGCAGCCAGTTGATTTTCTGGTAACGGTAAGTAGCAGGATTAGTACAGATAAGTTGCAGGTTAATATTTTGCTTTCTGAAAATATAATGCTGAAATCAGGGAAGCTAAACTGGAAAGGGCCTGTTCGATCTGAATATCCAGTAAAAATAGAATTTTCTGCTGTGTTGCTAAAGGAGGAGGCATCTATCATTGCGGAAGCTATTCTTGAATGGAGCAACGATAATCGTCTTGTGGCTAGTACGATATATCATTATGGCAAGTCAGGTATATTAAATAAGTTCAAACCACAGTCAAAACAGTTTTACCGTGATGGTAGAAAGATCATAGAGTTTCCCATCAATGTGTCCAAGCAATAATATGTTTATTATGTTTTTAGGTCCACTTCATCAGTTATTATTTAAAAGTTATCTAGTGAGTGTAATGGTTGGATTACTGGTTGGTTGCCACCAATCATCTCAACAGATGGCTGATATTTTAATAAATATTAGTGGCAAAATTCGATATGAAGACCGTTTATATAACCAACGCGGGTTTTATGGTACAAGGTTTCGCCCGGTGCGCAATGCACTGGTAGATGCAGTAGATGAAGAAGGAAACGTATTAAGAACAACCGAGACAGATAATAACGGTAATTATACTTTTATCGATATCAAGGATACAGTTATCAGTATTTCTGTACGAGCCGAGAGCAATGATGATAATGGACAAATATATATCAACAATCAGGGAGGTCGTCTTTATGCGGTATCTGAAACCATTGACAAAACAATATTGCCGGCAGTCGTTAATATTGATATATCAGCGGATCATCCAGTCGGTGGTGCATTTAATATGCTGGATGTATTTTCTTATGCTATGGAATATGCAAAGTCACTGGCGGATCAAGATAAAGTATTTAATGAACTGAATGTTTACTGGAGTAAATCAGATGGTCGTTATGGCACTTATATGTGTAATGCTTATGACCAAGGTAGCTGCCGGAATGGTGCAGGAATATATGTGTTGGGCGGGGTAAACGATACAGATGAGTATGATGATGATGTATTGTTACATGAGTTTGGTCATTATCTGGAATATGTGTATGGGCTTGATAGTTCACCAGGTGGGCAACATGATTTTTGGGATAATCAACTGGATTTAAGGCTATCATGGAGTGAAGGTTGGGGGAATTATATCAGTATAGCCATTAGAACCTGGATGAAAGAAAGTTACCCTTATGCTCTGTCTGCATCACAGGCATTTACCGAGTCTATCAGTGCATATCTGGATACAAATGGCAGTGTGTCCGGTGTGGCAGTTTATTTTGATTTTATCAATCTGGATACTACGCTTTGTGGTGCAACGGATTGCTTTGTTTATGCCACCAATGAGACAGCGGTTACCAATGTGCTCTATAAAATATCAGGTGAAACCAATGGTAAACAAAGCTTATGGGATATTGTTACCTTGAGTATGTCAAATGCCACAACTCCCCATAATCTGGAGTTGTTTTGGGATTATTTGTTGCCCGCCAATCGAAATATTAGCCCAGCATTATTATTAAATTATTTTACACAAAGAAAAATAAACTATTATGCGGATAGTCAAGAGCCGGATAATGATGCTTTGAACCTGTCAGTGATTGATTGCGCCACTGTGGAGTTGTGTATAAACAATGAATTTCATACCTTATATAATAATGTTGGTGAATTTGATATGGACTGGGTTGCTGTCAACTTGCAGGCTGGCCAGCAATATAGTTTTGAAACCAATAATTTAACGAATGGGGCAGATACCTATTTAAAGTTGTTTGAAGATCTCAACGGCAATCCCATTGCAGAAGACGATGACAGGGAAAATACATCAGGAAATGCTACAGCATTAGATTGCACAGGGTCAGGAGCAGACCTTGTTTGTCCACATAATGGCAGTAATTTTTCATCACAGATTATTTATACGCCGGCCAATACAGGTGTTGTTTATTTGCAGGTATCAGTGCCAGACGGTATTTATGATGATGCCAGCTTTAATATGGTTGGCCGTTATGGTGGCTATGAGCTAACAGTTAAAACATTGCCATAGGGTAATAATTGTTGACTGAGTATGCAGTGAAAGGCGCAGCAAAAGGTGTGAAGTCTGAGCATAATATCGGGTGTCGGAGCCTGTGACCCTGACACTTGGGTTAAGAATGGATATTCAGGTATCAAGGATGATGACTTCCATGCCTGTTTTAAGACTGCCTTCTGCTTCGGCGATCACATTCTGCCCAAAAAATATTTTTTTATCTTTCATGCGGTAGCTAGCCAGAGTGCGGGTTGGCTCGGGATATTTTTGTGCAGTTTCAATATCAATACTGGGAATCACGCAGCGACTACAGGGTTTCACGATTCTAAAATCAATCTGGTTAATGCGAATTTTTTTCCATGTGTCTTCTGCATAGGCCTCGCAACCGCTTACCACCAGATTGGGGCGAAAGCGCGCCATGGGTACAGGCGTTTCCAGGCGCTGGTTTAAATCATCCAGAGA
>JALTKP010000144.1 GCA_027078075.1 Gammaproteobacteria bacterium
ATATAAGAGCGTTCCAAACAAGGAAGTAGGTCACAATATGACACTACAGAAATGCAACTAAGTGAGATCGTTTATTAAAACATCTTATTTATTATTCTTAATCGTATTTGTTTTTCTATTTCAATGATAGCAAACATTATTATGCCAACAGCGATAATTAATAAACCATCGAACAAACCGATAGCTTCAGTTTTAAATATATTTTGAAACCATGGTATATAAGTAATAATGAATTGACCGACAGTAACAGCAATGACGGAAATCCATATAACACGTGTTCCTCGAATGGCTTTCCAGCTTAATGATGAGCCATACATATTGCGGACAAAGAAAAGATGAAATATTTCCAGTACAACCAATGTATTCATAGTAATAGTGCGTGCCAGATTCTCTGAATATCCCTGTGAAATGGCATATTCATAAATACTAAATACACCGACAAGAAACAGACCTGCTACCAGAACAATATGCCACATAAGAGCACCACTTAGTAGCGTTTCAGTGCTGGGTCGGGGGGGGCGTTGCATAGTGTTTTCTTCTGTTGGTTCGAAGGCCAGCGCAATACCAAGCGTCACAGCCGTAATCATATTAACCCACAAAATCTGGATTGGTGTGATCGGTAGACTTAACCCTAGTATCAAGGCAAGGACAATAGTCATCGCCTCACCAGCATTGGTTGGTAATGTCCAACTGATAACCTTTTTTATATTATCGTATACAGTTCTGCCTTCACGTACAGCGGCAATAATGGAAGCAAAATTGTCATCGGCTAATACAATTTTAGATACCTCTTTTGCCGCCTCGCTACCGCTTTTTCCCATGGCAATACCGACACCGGCACGTTTAAGGGCTGGCGCATCATTAACACCATCCCCCGTCATAGCAACAATCATTTCATTCGCCTGTAATGCCATAACAAGACGTAATTTATGTTCTGGGCTTGTGCGCGCAAAAATGCCTGTTTGGCAGACGACAGATTCGAGTTGGCTATCATCCAGTTTATCCAAATCAGTACCGGTCAATATATGATTAGTATTTTTCAATCCTAACTGTTTGCCAATGGCAATCGCGGTGATGGCATGATCACCGGTGATCATTTTTACATCAATGCCGGCATGGTGGCACTGGCTTATTGCTTCAATTGCTTCATCCCTGGGTGGATCGATTAAACCAGCCAGCCCCAGAAATACCAGAGAATCTTTTACATCAATTTGTTCAAGCACCGTATGTTCAGGATTTACCTGTTTAGAGGCAAAGGCAAGTACGCGCTGACCTTTAGCGGCAATGGCATCGGCTTGTTGATTCCAGTAAGTGGTATCCAGCGGTTCGGATTCATGGTTGCCAGTACTTTGTTTCTGACACATGGCAAGTAGTGTCTCAGGTGCGCCCTTAATAAAAATAAATGCATGGTTCTCATGGTCATGATTAAGTGTTGCCATATATTTATGTAGCGTATCAAAGGGGATTACATCCGTGCGCGACCATTGAACACGTGTTTCACTAGTATCTATTCCTGTTTTACTGGAAAAAGCTAACAGGGCAATTTCCATTGGATCACCATGTCCATTCCACATATTTTCATTTCTAATTAGTTCTGAATCATTACAAAGTGCGGCAGCTCTTCCTAATTCTTGCAGTACAGGGTGTTCTGTTACGTCAACCATCTGATGATTGATGAAGACCTCACCCGAGGGTTCATAGCCATCCCCCCTGATAGTAAATTGTTCAATGCTTGTGATAATGGTTTCTACGATCATTTTGTTTTGCGTGAGAGTGCCGGTTTTATCAGAACAGATCACTGAAACTGCCCCAAGTGTTTCAATCACAGGCAACCGTCGAACAATGGCATTACGTTTAGCCATCGCCTGTACACCTACCGCTAATGTAATGGTCAGTACAGCAGGCATTCCTTCAGGAATAGCAGCAACTGAAATTCCAACTACGGCTAAAAATAAACTATTAAAATCAAGCTGCAGAACAAAATAACCAAAGAGTAAGATCAGTGATGAAATACCAAGTACAACAAAAGTAAGCCATCGGGCAAAAACGGCCATTTGTGTTACTAATGGCGTAGTCAGGGTCTGTACTTTGGAGAGTAAACCACTGATACGTCCAATTTCTGTATGCGAACCGGTGGCAATCACCACACCCATAGCTTGCCCCGTTGTAACGGTGGTGCCGCTATAACCGATACAGAAACGATCGCCAAGAGGGGCGTCGACTTTGACTGATTTAGAGTCTTTGTCTACCGCCATAGACTCACCAGTAAGGATGGATTCTTGAGTCTGTAAACGATGCGTTTTTATTAAACGTATATCGGCTGGCAGTTTGTCACCTGCTTCCAGTAAGACAATGTCACCGGGTACCAGTAGTTCACCTTTTATAGTTTGGCGCTTTCCGTCGCGAATTATAGAGGCACGTAATGCAAGCATGTGACGGATTGCATCCATTGCCTTTTCTGCCTTGCCTTCCTGTAAAAAACCAATAACCGCATTGATAATAACAACAGAAATGATTACAAAGGTATCAACAACATGACCAAGTAGTGCCGTAATAACAGCAGCACCGAGAAGAACATAGATAAGGATATTATGTAAGTGACGAAAAAATCGTATTAGTATGTTGTGACGCACTGGTTCAGGTAGTTTGTTGAGCCCGAAGGTGGATAGTCGTTGGTTTGCTTCCTCCTCATTCAAACCAAGAGGCGTTGTTTCCAATTCAGATAATGTCTGATCAGAGCTTAGGTTATGCCAGTGATGAATGTTTTTCATTTGTGCATGGCTTAACTTAGGGTGGTTTTTGAGAAAAATCCCAGTGGAGTGACTTGTTATGTTTTTTCATTGTTTTCATCTTCGTATTGTTCAAACATCCGTATTTATTTAGGTGTGTTATCTAGCAGTTTTACGAAAAAGGAGATATTTGTTTTTTTCAAAATCTTAGAGATTTCACTCTACATTCAAGGTGCTGATGGGGTCAAGGACATTAGGTGATTTAGATAAAAATGGCAGGTTAACATGTGATGAAAGCGCATTAATAACGATGGTAATGCTGCCATCATTTATTTTTCTTCTTACAAGCTTTTTATATAATGAGAAATTTTTGATTAATAGGTTCCAGAGACCTATTTAAGGCATGTTACTCATATGGATGAAACCACTTAACTAGAACATGCCACAATTTACCGTAAAAAATAACTAGAAAAATATTATCTGTAAATGCCCCAATGACAGCTATCACTAATGTAAACAATAAAATTGAAACCGCAGGTAACCACGGAGTAATTGCCCAAGGAAACCCATTAAGTACAGCCCATAAAAGTAAAGCTGTTGGTAAGCCGACTATTGCATTTAGGAACCCTAAAGCAAACCGATCTAGTATTGTTGTTTTGCTAGTTCCTTCTCGCAATTTTCTTATGCCTTGTAACGCTTCGCATCAGCGGCAAATTGCAAGCGCCAGCGCAGCAATTTGTCCGACTGCATGTGATTGTTAGAGCCCAATTTTTTCATATGACACACTTATCTTATTGGTATTTTGGGGATATAGGTCTACCATGAAGAAATTACTCAACAATCGGTCAAAATTCTTTTCCCCTTTGAGATTCAAGAAATGTTCTACCATCTCAATACTAGGTGGGTATTTGATACTATAAGTTTCATATTTTCTTAGTAGATCATCTGCTCTCTTCCGTAAAATCTTACTGTCGCAATGTTTATCTACATAGTATTTATACGCTTTCACGAAAAGCCATTCGGCGGTAATCAACTTGAGTTTTGTTGAATTTAAGGTTTGATATAGATCGCCCCCAGTTCTTTTTGCGAATATGGACGAATAGAATTTCGTTAATCCGGAAAAGATTTCGTCAGGATAGACTTCATGTTCAGGACCAATAACTCCCCAGAAGGGAGCACGGTCGAGAAGAGACACTACTGAGTTTACATAAGCACCGAAGCAAGTTGCCATTACGATCAGGAGGTTGCCTTTTGTGGCAAGATTCAATGTGCGAAATGAATTCTCTAGCTCAAACCAATCGACAAATTCACCAGAATTCAGAACTAAGCTTTTCTTGTCATCTGATCCATGAGCTTCTATGTGTAGAATAGGATAATCATTGTATGTAATAGCTTCGTGAGAAAGCTGCGTCAGTATGGCATCCATTTCATGTTTTGATTCAAACGCTTGATACTCAACGGTGATATCAACATCCAATGGAATCGTTATGATTTCAAGATCTTGAAAAATAAGTCTACCAGTTCTTTTTTCGACATCCGGTAACGACTCTAAAACAACTATCTTGCTAAAATTCAAAGTACTCATTATTGGGCTCTAACTACATATAGGGTGCATAAACGCCATGTAGTACGTTCGAATTTAGTGATTTCGGCTGTTTTTGAAAATACAATTCCATTGTTTTCATTTGGTTAGCCTTCAATCGTCCATAAAAACTAAGGTGTGATACTCGGCGTTTTTGCCTTAAATGAGATATTTATTATTATTTCAATACTTTACGTATTTGACTCTACAATTAAGGCAGTGATGCGGTCAAGGTTATTGTGGCGATGGTCTCTTGAATAGGTGTCTATTTACAGATTGATCGTTAGAGCTGCGAGGGGAAGAGACAAAATACTTAATCTGACTGTAAAACCAGAACGCGCTGGTTTCACAAGTCAGATTGAAGTTTTTGTTAGCACTGTTTTAGAGTGCAAATGGATTAATTTTAATGGCTTATTTTTGAAAGAAGGTTAGGGTTGATAACTAGGTTTCTTACACCATGAGCATGATCTTCATTAAAGTCATTGCCTTTACACCAGTTACCTACGGTTTCAATATTTACTTTGGCAACATGAGGACGTACATCCCATGTGACCTGAAATGGGGAACCTTTTTCATTGTAACCAGGTCCGGTTGTTGAGCCAGCGTATTCAACTGGCGTACCGGTGTTATTTGGTATGTTGCTAGCTTGGTATAAGCCATGATGATTGGTGTATTGAGTTAACTTACCAAAGTCGAGTGCATTTTCGTCGTTGACGACAACATAGACTTGTGTTTCTACACGTAACTGTGGGTTTTTAATTGACTCACTTAGGCATGAACCCAAGGTTGGTCCAGGTTTAACTTGTGCCGTTGAGTAAACGTAATGTACTTCAATTGTGTCACCAGCACTAAGTGAACTATGTTCG
>JALTKP010000145.1 GCA_027078075.1 Gammaproteobacteria bacterium
TTGGCAGGGGCTAGCTCTATTCTCGGTGCGGCTAACTTTATTACTACTATCTTTAATATGCGCGCTCCAGGAATGACATTGCATAAAATGCCTTTATTTGTTTGGGCAATGTTGGTCACTTCATTCTTGCTGGTTTTGGCTGTTCCTGTATTAGGTGGAGCAATAACTATGCTGTTGACTGATCGTAATTTTGGAACATCTTTCTTTAATCCAGAAGGTGGCGGTGATCCAATATTATTCCAGCATTTATTCTGGTTCTTTGGCCACCCCGAAGTTTATATTATGATTTTACCAGCTTTCGGTATTATCTCTCATATTGTTTCAACATTCTCTCAACGCCCTGTTTTTGGGTATTTAGGCATGGCTTATGCGATGGTTGCTATTGGTGTGGTTGGGTTTGTTGTGTGGGCTCACCATATGTACACAGTGGGTATGAGTGTAGATACGCGGGCTTACTTCACCGCTGCAACGCTTATCATTGCTGTGCCTACAGGTATAAAAATATTCTCGTGGATTGCAACAATGTGGGGCGGGTCTATTACCTTTAAAGTCCCTATGCTATGGGCTATTGGTTTTATATTCTTATTTACAATAGGTGGCGTAACAGGTGTAGTTCTGGCAAATGCAGGAATGGACGTACAAGTGCATGATACTTATTATGTGGTTGCGCATTTCCACTATGTTTTATCGCTAGGGGCGGTTTTTGCCCTATTTGCAGGCTTCTATTACTGGATAGGTAAAATGTCGGGAAGAATGTATCCTGAATGGATGGGGCAGGTTCACTTTTGGGTTACTTTTGCTGGTGTGAATTTGATCTTCTTCCCTCAACATTTCTTAGGCCTTCAGGGTATGCCGCGTCGTATCGTTGATTATCCTGATGCTTATGCAGGTTATAATATGATTTCATCTTATGGCGCATATTTGACTGGTATAGCAACGCTTTGGTTTGTTTTTGTAGTTTTCTATACATTGTTTTTCGGTAAGAAAGCTACTGACAATTATTGGGACGTACAGCCACAATGCTATACTCTTGAATGGTCGGTTTCTTCACCGCCACCTTTTCACCAATTTGATATTCAGCCTAAAGTGAAGTAGAGT
>JALTKP010000146.1 GCA_027078075.1 Gammaproteobacteria bacterium
CAACAGGAGCTCAGGGTAATGCAAATAAGAAGTTTAAGAGTCATCCCAAAGTTAGTTCTTCCTGCTTGTTTCTATTACCATTCTGAGCGAACCAACGGGAGCTCTGCTCTGGGTAATGTTAACAAGAAGTTTAAGAGTCATCCCGAAGTTAGTTCTTCCTGCTTGTTTCTATTACCATTCTGAGCGGACCAACGGGAGCTCTGGGTAATAGAAACAAGCAGGAAGAACTAACCAACACATACACCGCAACAATCAATCAGTCTTCTCTCTTCTCAGCCATAAAGTAAAGCCACAAGAAGCCAGAAATGCCCGCCAAAGCAGAAGCCATTAAAATACCTGTCTTCGCCATCAATAAATTTTCAGACTGATTAATAAAACCAAGCTCAGCAATAAAGATCGACATAGTAAAACCAATGCCACCCATCAACGCAACACCAACAATATGTTTGAAATTCAAACCATGCGGTAATGTTGTTAAACGTAACTTAACAGCAAGCCAAGCAAAACCAGCAATACCAATTAACTTACCGAGAACTAGCCCAGCTGTAATTCCCATTGCAACCGGATGAGTAGCAACACTACTCATCGAAGACCAGTCAATTACAATCCCTGCATTGGCTAAAGCAAAAACAGGAATAATGATATACGCAGAAGGCAAATGCATTTTTCGCTCAAGTGTTTGAGCTGGTGCTTGAACTAATAGCACTCCATCACCAAGTGCTTTTACACGTGAACGTAACTCATCATTTTTGAGAATATTCCCTTCACGTTGGTAGGCGAGTTTAATCTTTGCGATCATTTCATTAATGTGTGTTAAAAATCTATCAGGATCGTATTTAGGTCGCATTGGAATAGTGAATGCGAGAAATATACCAGCGAGCGTTGCATGAACACCACTTTTCAACATTGCGATCCAAAGTATTACACCTAACAACACGTAAGGTAATGTTCGACGAATCCCACCCAAGTTAAGTGCTAATAAAAGCCCCAGCGTAACCGCCACAAGGATTAATGCATTGACGCTAATCGTTTCTGTATAAAAAAGCGCAATCACTAATACAGCGCCTAAATCATCAACGATGGCAAGTGCAACTAAAAAAGTTAACAGGTTCTTAGGAATACGATTACCAAGTAATGCGAGTGTACCTAATGCAAAAGCAATATCTGTTGCCATTGGCACACCCCAACCTTTTAAAGTCGGTTCTTCAGGGTTAATAGCAACGTAAATAAGTACCGGCACTAACATGCCACCAATAGCGGCAACAATTGGGAATATCGCTTGTTTCGGATCAGCTAACTCACCAACCAGAATCTCACGTTTAAGTTCAAGCCCAATAACAAAAAAGAACAATGCCATGAGTCCATCATTAATCCAATGATGAATTGATTTAGATAATTGAAAGTAAGGTAAACCAATAGTGAAATTGGTTTGTAAAAAAGTATGATAAATATCATGCCACTGACTATTAGCGAGATAAAGTGCAAGCACCGCGCACAACATAAGAAGCACACCACTAGTTGTTTGACGATGAATAAATTCATCAAGTGGTGTTAAGACCTTATCAAAGGCTTTTTCCCAAGGGGCAACAAATTCTTTTTTCTGAAAGTTACTCATTAATTAGCTTCATGTGTAAAAATGTAAGCTAAAAATACCACGCTAATTCTAATTGTACAAAGTCATCTTGCCTAAAACTGGATAGAAAATTTTGTTTATCTATGTTAGAGAAAAACCGAGCTTCGAGGTTTATCTTCCAATCATCACCAAGGCGGCGGCTTGCTTCAACACTTACTACTCTTGATGAATCATCGACATCGACAATAACCCCAGCCAGTAATTCGCTACTCGCCACATCATTAAAGGCTAATCTTGCACCGAGAAATACATCATCCTCAAATGCTGTTGTCGCTAGCTTGTCTCGAGAGTCATATAAGTATTCTGCAATTAAGCCCAAATCAATACCTGATTCAGCAATACCATATAGGGTGTACTCAAAGCCACCTGTAGCAGCCGTATAGCGATCACCAAAACCACTTCGACTAATTAACTCTAACTTCCATAGCCAATCATCCTTAGTCGCTTGTAGGTCCAAGGCAGTTTGATCAATCGTGTCATAAATAGGAATCAGGACTTTTCTTCCCTTATCTAAAGAAACCCTAAAACGAGGTTCGCGAGAGGTGCCTGAAAAATGTGATACGCCTACATCCCAATCACCAAAACTTTGCGACCAGCGTATCGCAGCATCAATATTGTCTTTGCCTCTTGATGAACCATACTCAGCCTGATTTACAGCAACTGAAGCAGGGAATCGAAACCGACCAACTCTAGATGGGTAGGTACGTTCACGGAAGCCTGGTAAGATAAAAACATCCACATCACCCCAGTCTTTAATAAGACTAAGCTTAAACATGGCTTGACCCAATTTTTCTTCGCCATCAATACTTTCAACTAAATCTGTCTGATTAATAATGTCGACAAGGTGTTGTGATTCAGTAACACCCCAAAATACTTTACCAACACCAACTGTTAGCTCCCAATCCTCATGTACGGTCGTCCAGTTTAGTTCTCGTATATCAAAATGACTACGTTGAGAATCACGACCGTCTATCCGTACAAATGGGGTGAAGCGAAATGACTGTTTACCGTTATTCCAATCACGGTAATATTCAGTTTGTGCGGAGAAAGACGAAGTATCGCCTTGTTGTTCTGAATCAAGTGGGGAATTAAGAAAGTCACGCCATTCAAGCGCAAGATAACCTGACCACTCTCCCTCTGCTGCATGCAGAAGTGATGACATGCCGACAAGAAACAATAGTAATAAGGTACGATATACCATAATAAATAATTCTAACGTGCTCGTTTTAAACTATTTCTATCAAAATCACGTTTTGTTAAGCCGTTTCCAAACTTATAATTCTTCCATGACAACAAAGTTGTTTTACCTGTTTGATGATTTTCCATAAACATTTTATCGGCACGCCAGAATTGCCCTAGGTATTGCTGATAATCTTTATAAGTTAATGTTTTAAGCAATGCATTTTTACGATCATAATAAACGATTTTATATGGTCGATATTCTTTCTTATCTATCCATGCGACTTGGCGAGTGTAACCAGATAACTCATCTACTGGGTAGCGTTCTATAACAAAGCATTTAGAATCACCACAAACATCATCTTTAATATATTTGTAAGTATATTTCTCAACTTCTTGCGAAGAAATATCTTCATAGGCAAATTCACTGCCCATAAAAGACCCCGATTTATTACGCGAAGAAATTCTTTTAACCCGCTTTAATGCAGGTAAATATAACCACTGATCATCAGAACCCGACTTATGTGTAAATGACAAGAAAGCAGTGCCTTTTACATCACGAGGGCGATCAAAAATAGACATACTTTTATCGCCATCATCCTTGACTTCTAAAGTACGTAGCCGAATATAACGTGTGCTTTCTTCACCATGACGGTTTTTTAACAACATAATTAAATCTGCTGTTGAGTCACCAAAGCCGGTATCTCTTTTATCCGCTTCCTGTGCAATCTCTAAACCACGTTCATCTGGCGATAACGCAAATGCTGTCGCCGAAAAAACCATACTCAATAATAATAAATTAACTCGCTTCATGTTTAGCTCCCTCCATTCTCATAAGCAGTGGTGGTAATAATAAGAAATCTGCAAATAAGGCAACTGTAATTGTAATTGCAGTTAGCTGCCCCATGCCAGCATTTAGCTCAAAAGCTGATAGTGAAAGGACCAGGAAACCAGCAACTAAAGCAAATGATGTTATAAATAATGCCATGCCAACATTTGCAAAAGCATAACGAACTGCATCTTCACTACTCATACCTTTTTCGCGTCTTGCTCGCGTATATTTACTTAAGAAATGCACCGTATCATCAACAATAATTCCTAAGGTCATACTCGTAACAATGGACAAAGCAAGCCCAACTTGTCCAACAAATATACCCCATATCCCAAATGCAACAGCCGCTGGTATCAAATTGGGAATCATACTCAACATACCAATTTTAAATGACTTTAAAGCAAAAATTAATATTAATGAAATTAATACTAGTGCTATTGTTGTACCTAACAGCATACTGCGAATGTTTCGTTCGCCAATATGCGCAAACATAACCGACGAACTTGCACCTTGAACCTGCATTTTTTCAGGCAAATTGGCTTTCATCCATTGTCGTGCTTGTTCTTCAATTTTCAATAAATTATTTGAAGAAATACTCTCAAGTGTTACAACCATTCTTGTTGCTGATTTATCAACATTAATTTGGTTATTTAAATCTAACCCATAAGGTAATGAGAATTCATATAGCAACAAATATTGTGCAGCAAGATCACGTAATTTTGGCAGGCTATACCATTTTTCTGAATCACCATGCATATTTTTATTTAAACGACGCATAGTGTCTGTTAACACATTAACATGCAACACAGCGCCCTGCTGACGGTACCATGTAGCAAAACGTTCTAATGACTGAAGATATTCAGGATCAGCAATGCCTCCACTATCATTAGCCGGCATTGAGTATTCAATCAAATAAATACCTGTCAAATTAGTTGTTGCATAGTCCGTGTCTTGCCTAAATTGCACGGAGTCATCAAAATATTTTACAAATTCATCATTAAGCTCGTTTTGAGGAACAAAAGAAATCAGCGTAATAACTATGACTGTCATAACAACAATCAATTTTCGCTGTTGTTTAATTACAAATTCAGCAAAATAGTGCATTACCTGAAATGATTTACCACTCTTCCCCGCTTTAATTGGTAATAGAGTGATAATAGCTGGCAATAGTGTTACTGAAAGTATAAAAGCCACCACCACACCAATTGCAACAATATTACCTAAATCACGAAATGGAGGCGCATCACTAAAGTTCATTGAAAGAAAACCAAGTGCTGTAGTAATACTCGTCAAGAAAACGGGTTGCATGTTAATTCTCAGGCTTTCTCGCATTGCGGCAACACGATCAAGTCCACCTCGCATTTCCTGCAAGAATGTCATTAATATATGCACACAGTTTGCAACAACTATCGTCATTATAATGATTGGTGAAGTTGTTGTTGGAGGGGACAGCTTAATTCCGGCCCAACCTGTTAGACCGACTGCCATTATTATGGTCGATATAATAATAAGCAGGGTCATTGCCGTTGCTGTTTTACTCTTAAGTAATAGTGCCAATACAATAATGACAGCAAGGAACATAAATGGTACTAAAGTTTTAATATCCTTTTTACTCTGTGCTGAAAATTCATTATTCATCACAACCATACCGGTCATACGAATTTCAAGATCCGGATACTTAGCCCTAAGCTTATCAGCAAGATTGTAGGCGAATTTTGATGCTTCAGGTACTTCTAGATGTTGCGCCTTACCTGGTAACTGCATTGTGACATTAACCCCAGTCACAGCGGCATTTGTGGAAATTAAACGATTCAGCAATAGCGGTTCTGATAATGCAATATTCTTTCTATCTTCTAATTCAGCATCAGAAAGAGAGGCTGGATCTAGGACTAGATCTTCTACAAGCAGGTCATCCTGATTAGCACGCGTATGTTGAAAGTTCGTGACAGAGTCAACGCGTATCGAATAAGGTATTTGCCAACCCTGTTTAGTGATATCAATAATAGCAGCAAGTGTTTTTTTCGAAAAAACATTGCCATCTTTAGGTGAAACTATAAAAAGTATATTATCATTTTTAGTATACGTGTCTTGGAGTCTCTCAAATGCTTTTAACTGAGGGTTCTCTTCACTAAAGAAAATCCTATAGTCACTCGTAAAATATAGTTTTTTAACACCTGTTGCAGACGAAACAATAGCGATTAGAACAAGCAATATTACTAACCAGCGGTTAGATAGCAACCAATCAATATATTTGTCTTTAAGCTTTTGCATCTACGGTACTCCCTATTTATTTTACGACTCTAAGTCCGTTTAAATAATCTAATAAAATATTAGTGCAACTTGTTAGTGTCGCCTCAGATTGATTGTTTTTGGCTAAACCTATGCTGCCTTCTATTGTTGCAACAATAAATAAAGCGACCTCATTAACATCTATATCTACTCTCACTTGCCCTGAAGCCTGACCTCGTTGTAACGCATCTGCGAGTGCCGTTTGCCATATTTCATATTGATCATTAATTCGTTCGCGGAACCCTTCATCAACTGCTGACATTTCCTGTGACAAATTATTCAAAGGACAACCATATTTAATTAATTCCTCTCTATGGCACTCGTAAGTGTCATGAATGGAATGTTCAATAGCATCTATCGGGTTATCTGTTTGTGAAAGTGGATCAATCCAAAGGTGCTGCATATAGCCGGCAAACAACTCATCAATAACCGCGTAACCTAGTGCTAGTTTGCTTGGAAAGTGGTGGTACAATGCACCGCGCGTGAGAGTGGTATTTTCAAGAATTCGACTAATACTTGCTGCGTGATAGCCAAATTGATGAATTTCATCACAGGCTGCTTCGAGCAAATTCTGGCGTGACTGGTCTGAGTTACGTTGTTTTAACATACCGAACAGTATGTTTGTTGTTGAGCATTCTTGTCAATTGTTTTTATTACTATATTAATCAACATGTTAGTAGATTTCAATAAAGATGTTAGAAATGGAAACAATTTATAAAAGCCTTATTAACCCTCCTTTACCCTCAAATAAAGAGGAAATAAGGTATTGGGGACGTTTGTACGGTAGCAGTACCGCGTTAGTGATTGCACAAACTGCAAAGCAAGCAAATGCCCCAATTGTCGTCGTTACGAAAGACACAACGGAAAGCCTGCAACTTGAATTAGCTTTAAAGGTATTCGTTGAAGATAAACTTGATATCCACCTGTTTCCCGACTGGGAGACACTTCCCTACGATATGTTTTCACCGCACCAAGATATTATTTCACAACGTCTTGAAACCCTATACAAATTGCCAGAAATTAAACAGGGTATTGTTATTTTACCTGTAGAAACACTCATGCAGCGGATTATTCCGCGTGGTTATATTGATGTAAATAGCCTAATGCTAGAATGTGGCCAAACAATTAATCTACAAACTTTACGCTCAAAATTAGAACAAGCTGGTTATCTTTGTGTACCACAGGTTCAAGATCATGGTGATTTCGCCGTACGAGGAAATCTGATCGACCTTTTTCCAATGGGTAGTAATCTCCCCTACCGTATTGATTTATTCGACGATGAAATCGAAACGATTAGTTACTTTGATCCTGATACACAACGCTCATTAGAAAAAATTAACGAAATTCGCCTCCTACCTGCACGTGAATTCCCGCTTGATGAGGAAAGCATCAATCGTTTCAGGCAAAAGTTCAGAAGTACATTTGATATCAGCCCAAATTCAAGTCCTTTGTATCGTGATATCAGCCAGGGAATATCATCAGGTGGAATTGAATATTATATTCCGCTATTTTTTGAAAAAATGGCAAGCTTGTTTGATTACTTACCTGAAAATAGCTTGCTTATCTCTATTAATGAAACAGATGATGCAGCAGAAAGATTTCATGAAGAAGCCAATCAACGGTTTGAACAAGGACGACATGATCTAGAACGTCCACTCTTGGAACCTAGTGCTCTATTTCTCGATTGCGATGCTCTCAATAAAAATATAAAACAATTTAAACAAATCAGATTACAACACTTTGAGTTAGATGCAGCAGAAAATACTGATAACTTTGCCACATCAGCTATTACCTCTTTAGCTCTTAGTGCTCGCGCACAAGACCCAGCAAAATTAATCAAAGATTTTATTAAAAATTTCAACGGCCGAATTCTTATTGCTGCCGAATCAGCTGGGCGCCGTGAGTTTATACTCGATACCTTACGTGAATATGCCATTCATCCTACAACGATAGATAATTGGCAAAGTTTCATTGATGGTGATAAAAACCTAGCCATAACAGTTGCGCCATTAGAGCAAGGACTTGTCTTAAAAGAGCCACGTATTGCGGTTATCAGTGAAGCACAAATATTTGGCGAACAAGCACGTCAATCACGAAGGCGTAAAAAATCAAATCAGGACAGTGATGCGGTTATCCGCAATTTAACTGAGTTAAGCATAGGTGCTCCAGTTGTACATGAGCATCACGGTGTTGGGCGGTACCTCGGTTTGCAAATGCTAGATGTCGGTAACATTAGACAAGAATTCCTAACACTTGAATATGCCAAAAATGATAAATTATATGTACCAGTTGCATCATTAGAATTAATTAGTCGTTACACGGGCAGTTCTCCTGATACTGCTCCACTACACAAACTTGGCTCTGAAGTTTGGTCAAAAGCTAAGAAACGTGCTAGCGAGAAAGCCCGTGATGTTGCAGCTGAATTACTTGATATTTATGCTCGCCGTGCGGCGCGAAAAGGTTTTGCCTACCCTGCTCCTGATGAACTATATAATTCATTCGCATCCAGTTTTCCTTTTGAAGAAACACCGGATCAGGAAACAGCTATACATGATGTCATCAATGACATGACACGAGATCAACCTATGGATAGATTGATTTGTGGTGATGTTGGCTTTGGTAAAACCGAAGTGGCTATGCGTGCCGCTTTTCTAGCAACCCAAGCTACCAAGCAAGTTGCGGTACTTGTTCCAACCACACTATTAGCCCAGCAACATTTTGAAAATTTTAGAGATCGATTCGCTGACTGGCCTGTACGCATTGAAGTTTTATCTCGCTTTCAATCTAGTAAAGCACTTGATGGAACCATTAGCGACCTTGCAAATGGTAAAGTCGATATCGTTATTGGCACTCATAAGCTAATACAAAATGATATTAAATTTAAGAATCTAGGCTTAGTTATCATTGACGAAGAACACCGTTTTGGTGTGCGTCAAAAAGATCGTTTCAAGTCACTACGTTCTGAAGTTGATGTATTAACACTCACTGCCACTCCTATTCCTCGCACATTGAATATGGCATTATCACAAATACGTGATATGTCGATCATAGCAACACCACCAGCAAACCGGCTTTCAATTAAAACCTTTGTTCGTGAATGGGATGATGGATTATTACGCGAAGCTTTTATTCGTGAGATAAAACGTGGTGGACAAGTTTACTTCTTGCATAATGAAGTTAAAAATATCGAACGTGTGCAACAACAACTACAAGAACTGGTACCCGAAGCAAATATTCGTATTGCACATGGTCAAATGCGTGAACGTGATCTTGAACATGTGATGCTCGACTTCTACCACCAACGCTTTAATGTATTGTTGTGTACTACTATTATTGAGACCGGCATTGATGTCCCTAGTGCCAATACTATTATTATGAATCGCGCCGACCGATTCGGTTTAGCACAACTCTACCAATTGCGTGGACGTGTTGGGCGTTCACATCATCGTGCTTATGCCTACTTGATAAGACCTGAGCGCAGAAGCTTAAGTGCAGATGCCGTTAAACGCCTTGAAGCAATTGAGTCACTCGAAGATCTGGGTACCGGCTTCATGCTTGCTACTCATGATCTTGAAATTCGTGGTGCAGGCGAACTACTTGGTGATGGACAAAGCGGCCAAATACACGAAATTGGTTTCAGCATGTACACTGAATTACTTGAACGTGCAGTTCAAGCCTTACGCGAAGGCAAGCAACCTAATCTAGATAAACCACTGCACAGTGGTACTGAGATTAATCTACATATGCCCGCACTTATCCCTGATGACTACCTTGCTGATGTTCATCTGCGACTGATTATGTATAAACGAATTTCAAATGCAGTCAATTCAGAGGAGCTACGTGAACTACAAGTAGAAATGATTGACCGTTTCGGCTTATTACCTGATGCGATAAAAATGTTATTCCGCGTGACTGAACTTAAGTTACTCGCAACCCCAATGGGTATTGTAAAAATTGATGCCAGTGTTGATGGTGGTCGCATCGTATTCGATGATGCACCCAATATAGACACCACTGAACTTATTAAACTGATCCAGACTCATAGTCGAAGATATCAATTTGATGGCAAAAAAACCTTACGAATTTCTGACTTATTACCTGATAACTCACGTGCTGATACGCTTGAAAAAGTTTTGAGTACCCTGAGTCCCAATGATGCGGCATAATAACCCTATGCAAAAACTAAAATCACTTATCAATACTTTTATTTTCAGTGGCTTACTGAGTATATCCTTCTATGGTTTAGCCATCGATAGTTCATCAACCAAGCCACAAACAGAGACTTGGTATCAGATTGAAATACTGGTTTATGAACCTGTTGAACAAGCCTTAGCAGGAGAGTCTTGGCCAGCAATCGTCAATAATGAGATTCCTGAAGATACTGTTGAACTAGCACCTATTAATATCGAAAGTACAGCAGAGCCTGTTGCCGCTTTTCAGCAATTAGCCCCTGAAACACTTAATTTAGCTGAGACAGCTAATAAGCTAATTGCTTCGCGACGTTATCGAATCATTACACTACAAGGTTGGCAGCAACCTGTTAAACAACGCAATGAAGCAGAAGCGATTCATTTAACTGATAAGAAAGCTGAAATTGTCGACGCTGAGAGAAGCCCTATTAGGGCTGAAAATGGTGAAGTAATACTCAATCCGCCATCACAACCGGTAATCGAAACACTGGATATCCAAGCTATAAATGAAGAACCTGTTATTGAAGAAATACCTGCGCGAATTGATGGTACAGTCAAAGTGAGCCTATCTCGCTATTTGCATATGGCGCTTAAGCTAAATTATTACAATCCAGATGTATATCTCGCTGAACAAATTGCCTTACAAAAACCTGATGAAGTTTTGATTGATACCTTTGTTATGAATCAATCAAGAAGAATGCGTAGTAAGGAAATCCATGTATTCGATCATCCTTACTTTGGTGTCATTACAACTATAACCCCCATTGAGCGCGTTACTAAGAAATAAAGCTTTATAGGTTCTTACAAGTAGGTAAAATCATTTCAAGCAATTTCTCGATTTTTTGCATGCCAATCAATAGATTTTGCTCAATTTCCTCAAGTGTTATTTCACCATCACCTCGCCCTGCGGCACGGTTAGCAATCACGGCACAAGAGGCATAGCAAAGATCCAATTCTCTCGCCAATGAAGCTTCTGGCATTCCTGTCATACCGATCATATCTGCACCATCACGCTCAAGGCGATCAACTTCAGCAGCGGTTTCCAAACGTGGTCCTTGTGTTACGGCATAAGTGCCCTTATCGCTTATATCTATACCGGCTGTTTTGCCGGCATCTATTGCAAGCTGTCGCATGGACTCACAATATGGCCATGTAAAATCGATATGCTTTACGGGTCCATCGCTTTTATCAAAAAAAGTATTACTACGAGACCAAGTGTAATCAATAAGTTGATCTGGAATAACAATAGCACCAGGAATTAAATCCTCACGAATACCACCCACGGCAGCTATCGCGAGGACATTTTCTACTCCAATTGATTTTAATGCCCATGTGTTTGCACGATAATTAACACCATGCGGAGGAATAGTATGGCCATGACCATGTCGTGGTAGGAAAACAACTTCGTGACCACAGAGAACACCATGAGTAAAGGGCCCAGAGGGTTCTCCATAGGGGGTGCGTACCATTTCACGACGCGTTATTTCTAAAGACTTAATAGAAGCCAGCCCTGTACCACCAATAATTGCTATTTTTGACATTGTCTATTCCACATCCGGTATTGCATAGATGCCTGAAGCATTACGCAAATAGCCTTTATAATCCATTCCACAACCGAATACATAACGGTTATCAACTTTCATTCCAACGAAATCGACATCAACTGCTGCTTTCTTTTGACACGACTTATCTAACAATATTGCTGAGAAAACTTTCTTAGCACCTAAGGATAGACAATCATTAATTAATGCTTCTAGAGTTAATCCCTCATCAAATATGTCGTCAACAATCAAAACCACACGCTCTTTTAACGATTCAGTTGGGCGTGCGATCCAGTCTAGCTCCGCACCATGCAACGCACCTCGGTAACGTGACGCATGAATATAATCAACCGACAAAGGAAAATCTAAACGTTCTAAAAGCTTTCCAGTAACGATAATGCCACCAATCATTGTGCACAATACTAATGGCTTTGTTCCACTGAGTTCTTTAGTAATATCATTTGCAACTCTATCAAGCGCAGCATTGACTTCACTTTCAGTAAAAAGACAGTCAGCCGATGCTTGTATGCTAACCAATTCATCGTTGCTTAACTCTTCTACCATATTATTTTTCTTTGGGCGGTGTTGCTAATGACACAACAACTTTATCTTGTGGCTCGTCTGTAAAGTGTGGGCGTTTATCATAAGGTGATAATTCGTGTTCACGTGTTGTGATGAGCAATAAGCATTGACGAATGTCATTAATTGTTGAATCAGATAGAGGATGTTTCATACCTGGCTCTGTTGACGTGTCCTTAATCACATTTGTTATTACCATTTTAACGGCACGCAAGACGTCTAATTCTTTGTCTTGTTCAGATTCATTACTCATGAGAACTCCAATAATATTCTATGTTTATTAATACCTATAGTATTAATAAGTCTATTCTTTCGTTTGACAATTTAATGGTTCTGCCATATGGATTGTCGAGGTTGGAAATGCAATTTCTGCATTATGTGACGCTATAATAGCATTAATTTTTAATAGAACATCCTGTTTAATATCATGGAAGTCCGTCCATACCGTTGTTTTAGTAAAGGTATAAATAAAGAAATCCAGCGATGATGGCGCATAGGCATTAAAATTAACCATTAATGTCTGGCTTGTATCAATATCGGGGTGGTTAATAAGCATCTCTTTAACATCAGCAATAATATCTGCTAACTTATCGACATCATCATAACGAATACCTATCGTTTCTTTAATTCGTCTATTAGTCATTCGCGATGGGTTTTCTAAAGCTATATTGGCAAACACAGAATTAGGAATATAAAGTGGTCGTTTATCAAAAGTACGGATCCGCGTTAAACGCCAACCAATTGTTTCTACTGTGCCCTCAATATTTCGATCTGGCGAACGCACCCAGTCTCCAACTGAAAACGGTCGGTCAAGAAAAATCATTAACCCACCAAAAAAATTCGATAATAAATCTTTAGCCGCAAAGCCAATCGCAATGCCACCGATACCGCCAAAAGCAAGCACACCAGAAATGCTATAACCTAAAGTTTGCATAGCAACTAAAGTTGCCGTGATAAGAACAGAGATACGCAATAAACGACTAATTGCATCTGCCGTTGTTTTATCAATTTCATTTCCAGCCTCACGGCTAGACTTAGTAATATTATTCTCAGCCGCCTTAATAAAACGAATAATGAACCAAGTAATCGTTGCAATAACACCTACATCACGAATCGGTGCAACTGCGGTAAAAATAACAGCCTCAGTTACCCCTTTTGCAATTTCTGCTGCAAAAGAAATACCGACTATCCAAACCAATAGGCGTAATGGGCGTCGCAACGCACGAAGTAATGCGTCGTCCCAAGTGTTTTTAGTTTTATCGAATGTTTTTTGAACACGTGTTAATACACGCATTAAAATAAAATTAGCTGTCAATACTACTAAGACAACAATGAACATTTGGTATATCCATGCTTCTTCACCACCGACATTGGTGATTTGCACTAATAATTTATCAAAATCCATCAAGCTACCCTTCTTAATTCTATTTAACTATTCTAGCAATGCTCACATATCTAAATCGAGTGTTTCTTTTAACCCATAACTTTCAACAGCCTTCGCAGCCTGATGCCATTGTTGAGATTCTCTTAATGGTGTTGAACCAGTTACATTCCTACCTTGCAATCGTAATAAACGGCTATTTGAGGCAGGATTAACTTCTGGCTTTAATCCGTCAATAACTTTAACTGCAGCATCGCGATCATTACAAACCAGAAACATATCACAACCTGCTTGCATACAAGCATCCGCTCGGTCGACAATATCACCTAAGCCTGCCGCCCCTTTCATAGAGAGGTCGTCACTAAAAATGGCCCCTTGAAAATCCAACTCCTGACGTAGTACATCCTTTAACCAATAACCAGAAAAGCCAGCGGGTTGATCATGGCACTGTGAATAAATAATATGCGCAATCATAATGGCAGGCATACCAAAGTGAATCATCCGCTCAAAAGCAAGCATGTCTTCATTACGGATTTCATTATAAGGTCGTTCATCAATACTAATGCTTTCATGTGAGTCCGCCGCAATTGCGCCATGACCTGGGAAATGTTTCCCAACTGCGGCCATGCCCGCTTGTTCCATACCACGCATATAACTATGCGCTAAATCAGCCACTGCTTCTGGGCTACGATGAAAGGCACGATCACCAATCACACTACTTACAGAAAAATCCAAATCCAGAACTGGTGCAAAACTTAAATCTACGCCCACTTCACGTAATTCCGCAGCGTTTATCCAGCCCGTTTGTTCCGCTAACTGACGTGCCAATTTTTTATCTTTATTATAAATGATACCTAAATCAGCAACCGGTGGTAATCGGGTAAAGCCATCTTTAAAACGTTGCACACGACCACCTTCTTGATCGACTGCAACTAATAAGGGCGTTTTACGTAAGGCATGAATTTCTTTGATTAATGAGGTAACTTGTTTAGGCGACTCGTAGTTACGTGCAAACAAAATAACACCGCCCACCAAAGGATGATTTAATACCTCACGATCTTCACTGCTTAATGAAACATCGGCAACATCAAGCATTAATGGACCCAGCGACATAATAGTATTCCTAAATCTTAACTTCTCACATCCAGACGATCACGAAGTTGATCGCCTAATAAATTTATCGCCATTACCACACTAAACAAAGCAATAGCCGGTATCATAACAAGATGTGGCGCAACAAGCAGGTAACGTGCACCATCTCGGATCATGCTTCCCCATGATGCAGAGGGTGCCTGTACGCCAAGCCCTAAAAACGATAGTCCGGCTTCAGCAATAATAAGCCCCGCCACAGCAAATGTTGCCTCAATAATTAAAGGCGCAGCGACCAAGGGTAACAAATGCCAAATAATGATCTTAAAACTACTGGTTCCAAGTGAACGTGCCGCCACGACATGATCGCGATTCTTTAAGAGTAATGTTTGACCTCTGGCTAAACGAGCAAAGCCAACCCAACCAACAATACTCAGCGCTAATACTACATTCCCTACTCCCGGCCCCAATAAACCAGCCAAGGCAATAGCTAATAAGATCCCCGGAAAGGCAAGAAACACATCGGTGATTCGCATAACCGTTTGGTCAACCCAGCCACCTAACCACGCACTGACGATACCGATAATAGTACCAACAACTAGAGTCACCGACATTACCGAAAATGCCACAAACAAGGAAACTTGTGCGCCTGTTAATAAACGATCACTGATTGGGCGACCTAGGTCATCCTCACCTAGCCAACTGGCACCACCAGGAACACCTAATATCTGTTCTAAATTTATAGCATTTGGATCTAATGATAAAAACGGTTCAAACAAAACCACTGCCAACCAGGACACTAAAATGATTAGAGGAATAGTACGCATCACTTTTATCATGCGGCACACCGAATACGCGGATCAATTTGTTGATAAATAATATCCGTCAACATATTCACCACTACATAAATCGCACTGATAAATAAGATACAGCCCTGTAACAAAGGATAATCACGACGTTGAATCGCTTCTACGGTTAATCGCCCAATACCCGGCCAATCAAATACTGTTTCAGTGATCACTGCGCCTGCCAGCAACCCGCCTAATTGCAAACCAAGTAAAGTGATCATCGGTAACATGGCATTACGTAACCCATGACGAAACATAACTCGTAGCGGAGAAAACCCGCGCGCATGTGCACTACGAATATAATCTTCACTCATCACTTCCAATAAACTGCTGCGTAACATTCTTGCCAGAATAGCCGCCATGACCGTGCCTAATGTGATGGCAGGTAAAACTAATGACAAAAAACCATCACGGCCACTAACAGGAAACCAACCTAACCATAATGAAAATATTAAAACCAGGATCGGACCAAAAACAAAATTAGGAATGGCAATACCGATCAACATAAAACTACTGGTTGCCATATCCCATAGCTTACCTTTGTGCATCGCTGCCCAAATGCCTAATGGGATTGCCAACACCACACCGACTATGATTGCTGCAAAAGATAATTCAGCCGAATCGGGTAAGCGTTGAAGAATAATATCTGTTACCGGCTGCCGACTATAAAGCGATGTTCCTAAATCACCTTGCAGTAAACCAGACATATAATTAAGCCACTGTGTCATTAAAGGCTGGTTTAAACCAAGTGCTTCCCGAAGTGCTTCCCGATCAGATAATCGTGCAGTTTCGCCTAAAATAACTTCAACCGGATCGCCCGGAATAAAATGAATAAAGAAAAACACAATCACGCTAACCCCGAGCATGACGGCAATTGCAGAGAGAAATCGTATTAATATGATCTGCATCTTATTCCTTAATATTGACACTCACCCCAACAGGGAGTAAATCAAACAATTCAATGACCTCACGGTTTAGCATCCGTATGCAGCCATGTGATTCGGGTTTGCCCATCGGGGAATTATCTGGACAACCGTGAATATAAATATAACGTCGCATCGTATCGACATTACCCAAGCGATTAACGCCTTTCTCACAACCACTCAACCAAAGAATTCGCGTTAAAATCCAGTCACGCTTAGGTTGTTCTTCTCGTAATGATTCAGAAAAAGTCTCTCCTGTTACTCGACGCCCAACAAACACCGTGTTCTCAGCACAACCCGCGCCAATTTTAGCTCTTATAATGTGCTTACCACGTGGTGTACATTCACTACCCTGCTGTTCACCTGCACCATTTTTTGCGGTTGATATTAGTGCCGTAAAAATCACCACGTTATTTTCAACAACATCTAAACGTTGCTGTGTAATATCAATAAACACCCGTCGATTTTGCATTTATTGAACCCTTTCCGTTAGTGGTAATAAGCGTACCTTAGCCAATGCATCGTAATTTCCATTTAGCGATAATGAATAATCTTGAATACGTTTGGATGTAGCTGCAACATTATCTTCAAACCAAAGAGGAATATAGGGTAAATCATCTAATAATATTCGTTGCACCTTATCAACTGCTACCGACAACTGCTCTGGCTTAGTCGCTAAGCGAAATGCATTATCCAATAATAAATCAACCTGTTTGTTGGCATAACGGCCTCGGTTAGCACCTTTGGGGGGTACAGACTGACTATGAAACACGGTTTGATAAATATCTGGTGAGTTAATGCCGACCCACGACAAACTATACATTTGAAAATTACCTGATTTTATATCACCGTAAAATGTTCCCCAGTCGTAACTACGAATTTCCATATCTATTCCCACATCGGCTAATTGTTTCTGTATTACAGTGGCAATACGTAAGCGCAAAGGGTTGGTGGTTGTTTTATAGATAATATGAGGCCGATGCTTATCGTCATAACCTGCCATTTCTAATAATTTTCTGGCTTTATCGGGTTGATAAGAAAATGTAGGCATTGCTTCTTTTCTTGCCCAATGCTGTAACGGCAAAACAGAATGACTCAGGCTTGCTCTTCCTCCTAGCAATGTTTTTATTAACTGCTGTCTATTCACTGCCAGTGATATCGCTTTTCTTATTACTTTTTTACTGGTCAAGGGATCTTGCATATTAAAACCGATATAACTAAACGTCGTTCCTGTACCAGATTCAACCTGTACGTTACCTTTACTCTTCAGATAAGCAATCAACTCTGTTGGCAAATCATTTTGAATAACATCTAACTCACCGCGTAACAGTTTCAACACTCTAATCGATGGATCTTTTACATGCAGGAATTGAACTAATTGCTTATCGCTAACACGCTGTAACATCACCACTGACATTGAACTTGCATTATTTATTTTGAACGCACCATTACCGACAACTGTCGATTTGGCTGAGGGGATCCCAATGCTTAATCTAGCTGGGAATAAAATATCTTTACGTGATAAATAAAAA
>JALTKP010000147.1 GCA_027078075.1 Gammaproteobacteria bacterium
CGTCGTTAATTTGGATTTATCTGTTCCTTTTACAGCCGCAAGAGCAAGGAATGAAGGCTTTCAACGATTATCTGAGCTTGAGCCTGACATTACCTATGTTCAGTTTGTTGATGGCGATTGTGAAGTCGTTAATACCTGGCTTGAAAAGGCTGTAGCATTCCTGGATAAAAATGAAAATGTCGCTGTTGTCTGTGGCAGGCGACGTGAGCGTTTTCCTGAAGCCAGTGTTTATAACCAGCTTTGTGATATAGAATGGAATGCCCCTACTGGTGAGGCTAAAGCTTGTGGTGGCGATGCTTTAATGCGAGCAACGGTTTTTCAGGCAGTAGGGGGTTATAATCCGTATGTTATTGCAGGTGAAGAGCCTGAATTGTGCGTAAGGATTCGCCAACAAGGCTGGAAAATATGGCGTCTTGATGAAGAAATGACTTTGCATGATGCAAATATTACAAAATTTAGCCAGTGGTGGAAACGGAATATTAGAGCTGGCTATGCATATGCGTTAGGAGCACAGATGCATGGTGCCAGCAATGAACGACATAAGGTAAAGGAAATACAACGAACGCGAATTTGGGGCGGGTATATTCCACTGTCAATTGTTATTGCAACGATAATTCAATACAAATTCGCTATTGCTACAATTATTTACCCGATTCAAATAATTCGTATTGCATTAAAAAACAGCAATAATATAAACAATAAATGGGCATATGCATTCTATATTACTGTAGGTAAATTTCCAGAAATGGTTGGGCAATTAAAGTTTTTTCTTGACCGATGTTTAGATAACCGAAGTAAGATAATTGAATATAAGAATTAAATATAAACATGAATGACTCTAAGGATAGAATGAATAGGAATATATGGTGCATCCTTGGATTACCTTTTGACGCAATAACTTTATCAGACACAGTTGATGTCTTACGTTTAAGTGCAACAAATAATACTCCGTTATTTCTAACGACCCCTAATCTTAATTTTCTAATTACAAGTCAAAATGATAACGACTTTAAGGATACTGTTTTAAATAGCGATCTGAGTATTGCTGATGGGAAATATATCGTTTGGATAGCACGTTTATTAGGTGCACCAA
>JALTKP010000148.1 GCA_027078075.1 Gammaproteobacteria bacterium
CACAGCAAGATGAAATTTCGGATTATATTGGGCGTTTGCAGTCAGCGGGTATTTCATTAATTGAAGTTGATGAATTAAGCGTTAAAGTTGGATTTATTGCGGATCGTTTTTACGGTCGCCCAAGCCAACAGTTAAGAGTGACGGGTATTACTGGCACGAATGGTAAAACATCTTGCAGTCATTACCTTGCGGAATTATTTGCTAAAACCAATAAAACGGCGATTATCGGTACTTTAGGTAATGGCTTATGTGGTGAGCTTGAAGCAAGTGATAACACAACGCCTGATGCTGTCACTGTGCATCACTTTATGGCACGTATGGTTGAACAAGAAGTGAATGACGTGGTGATGGAAGTGTCATCTCATGGACTCGATCAAGGTCGTGTTAATGGCGTGCATTTTGATACAGCTATTTTTACAAATTTAAGTCGAGATCATCTTGATTACCATAAAAATATGCAGCAATACGCAGATAGCAAACAGAAATTATTTGCAATGCCAGGCTTACGTTATGCCGTTATCAATGCGGATGATGAATTTGGCCGTCAGAGTCTTGAAAATTTACCAGACACGGTTCAGTCGATTGCTTATAGCTTAAGCGATGCAATGAATGCCGATGCATCAGTTCTACGCAGTAGCTTGATGCATCTTGGTTGTGTACAGGGCAGTGACCTGAAATTTACTGAAGCAGGTTTAAGTATGCACATCAGTAGCCCTTGGGGTGACACTGTTGTAACGAGTTCGTTATATGGTCGCTTCAATGCAGAAAATATCTTGGCAGTCCTCGCTGCGGCTTTAACCAATGGTATGCGTTTATCTGATGCTGTAGAGGGTATTAAATCACTCACTAGTGTCGCTGGTCGTATGCAGCGTGTTGAAGGTACTAAAACCCAACCAACAGTGATTGTTGATTATGCTCATACGCCAGATGCTTTAGAACAAGTGCTGACATCAGTTAAAACCCACTGCAATAAACGTGTTTGGTGTGTGTTTGGTTGTGGCGGTGAACGTGACTTAGGTAAACGTGCCTTGATGGGCGCAGTTGCAGACTCTCATGCGGATGAAATTGTTTTAACCGATGATAATCCTCGTGGTGAAGTAAGCGGCGATATTATTGAACAAATAAAAGCCGGTATTCAGCGTAGTAATAATTTAACGGTTGAACAAGATCGTAGTGCTGCAATTAATTATGCGATATCACAGGCTGCATCTGGAGATGTTGTTGTGATTGCGGGTAAAGGGCATGAGGATTATCAGCTGGTTGGTGAGCAGCGTTTATCTTTTAGTGATGTAGAAACCGCGAAAAAAGCACTAAGGGAGTCGCAACAATGAATGCATGCCATATGCCGTTGTCAGAAGCTGCCGAATATTTAGGTACGGATTATTCCGGCGATGACATCGAGTTTCGTGGTGTGAGTACGGATACGCGTTCGGTACAAGCAGGTGAGCTATTTATTGCCTTGCAAGGTGAAAACTTCGACGCCCACGACTTTATTCAAAAAGCAGTCGATGCAGGTGCGGTCGCTGTGATTGTTAGTCAGCCAGTTCAAATTCCAGTGCCGTGCTTGATAGTTGATGATACGCGTAAGGCGTTAGGAAACCTTGCAAGCGCATGGCGGTCTAGTTTTAACCTGCCGCTTGTTGCCGTGACTGGTAGTAACGGTAAGACCACGGTTAAAGAAATGATTGCCAGAATTTTATCTGTGAATGGCACGCCTTTAGTCACTAAGGGTAACTTGAATAACGATATTGGTGTACCACAAACATTGTTCAACATAGCGTCGCAACATACACATGCTGTGATTGAAATGGGTGCAAACCATATTGGTGAGATTGCCTACCTTGTTGGCTTAGCAAAGCCGGATGTTGGTGTCGTGACGAATGCAATGTCGGCACACCTTGAAGGTTTCGGTAGTTTAGATGGTGTGGCAACAGCGAAAGGCGAAATGTTTGATGCCTTAGCAGAATCAGCGGTAGCGATTATTAATGTTGATGATCAATACGCTGAGCAATGGCGTGAACGTGCACAACCTGCGCGAATTCTTGGTTTTGGTTTTAATGAAACGGCTGAAATAACGGCTGAGAATATTCAATTCAATCCAGTAGATTGGAATACCCAATTTGATTTAAAAACACCCCGTGGTGTTATCGCTATTACTTTACCTTTAGCCGGACGCCACAATGTTAAAAATTCTTTGGCAGCAGCAGCAGCTTGTTTATCGCTGGATATTTCACTGCAAGATATTCAACAAGGTCTTGCCAGCATGCAAAGTGTTGGTGGCCGCTTAACAGCAAATGTTTCGCCACAAGGTGCGACCATTATTGATGATAGTTATAACGCCAACCCTGATTCATTACAGGCAGGGCTTGAAGTGTTAGCAATGATGCCAGGAAAACGAATTCTAGTGATTGGTGATATGGCTGAACTAGGGGATAACAGCGAAGCGTTACATTCAGAAGTCGCTTCGTTGGCACGTGAACATGACGTGCAATATTTATTTGCGCTAGGTGAACAGTCAGCGGCGGCAGTAGAAAAATTTGGTAATGGCGGTAAACACTTTAATAGTCATGAAGCACTAGCAGCCTCATTACGGACTGAGCTCGATGAGCACAGTGTAGTGTTAATTAAAGGATCGCGACGGATGCAGATGGAACGCATCGTCAATGCGATGCATGAGGAACACTAAGCGATGTTATACGCATTGACGCAATACTTAGCCGAAACTTACAGTGGATTTAATGTCTTCCAGTATCTTTCATTCCGCGCCATTCTCGGTGTGTTAACGGCATTGATTATTTCTTTCATGATTGGTCCAACCATGATTCGTCGCTTGAGCATGAAACAAATTGGTCAAAATATTCGTGAAGATGGCCCGCAATCACACCTTAGTAAGGCTGGCACACCAACGATGGGTGGTGCGCTGATTATTGTGGCGATCACTATCAGCACGTTGCTGTGGGCTGATTTATCTAACCGTTATATCTGGGTTGTCTTACTCACTACCTTGGCATTCGGCGTCATTGGTTTTTACGATGATTACATTAAATTAGTTCGCTGTGATCCGAATGGGCTTAAGGCGCGTTATAAATATTTTTGGCAATCAATAGTTGGCTTAGCGGTTGCTGTGTTTTTATTCGAAACATCGGTAAGCCCAACAGAAACGACTTTGATTGTACCTTTCTTCAAAGAAGTTTCATGGCAGCTTGGTTGGTTATTTATACCACTGACTTATTTGGTGATTGTTGGTACCAGTAATGCGGTGAACCTAACAGATGGTCTTGATGGTTTGGCTATTTTACCAACTGTTTTAGTTGGCGGTGCGCTTGGTTTATTTGCCTTCTTAACCGGTAACGTCAAACTGGCGAGTTACTTATTAATCCCTTATGTCCCTGGTGTTGGTGAAGTGGTGATCTTTGCCGGTGCGATTGCGGGAGCAGGATTGGGCTTCCTTTGGTTTAACGCATATCCCGCACAAGTATTTATGGGTGATGTGGGTGCCTTAGCTTTGGGTGCTGCGATTGGTGTGCTTGCCGTTGTGGTTCGTCAGGAATTAGTGCTTGTCATCATGGGCGGCGTATTCGTGATGGAAACGGTCTCAGTGATTTTACAGGTAGCCTCATACAAATTAACCGGCAAACGAATTTTTAGAATGGCACCTCTGCACCATCATTTTGAATTAAAGGGTTGGCCCGAGCCACGTGTGATTGTTCGCTTTTGGATTATCACCGTGATTTTAGTATTGATTGGCTTAGCATCGTTGAAGATACGTTAAAAATATGCAAACAGAGTCATTACAAACATTGATTGTTGGTCTGGGTAAAACCGGGCTGTCTTGTGCGCGCTATCTTGCGGCGCAGGGCGAATCATGTGTGGTGACTGATACACGTTCACAACCTCCTGGTTTGGACGAGTTGTTGAATGAATACCCAGAGATGCCCGTGCATGTGGGTGGTTTTCGAGAAGATGATTTTTCATTAGCAAATAGAATTGTATTGAGCCCCGGTGTTTCACTAAAAGATAAACACGTGAGTTCAGCCATACAACGTGGTGCAGAAGTATTGGGTGATATCGAATTATTTGCTCGCAGTGTTACGGCTCCAGTTGTTGCGATTACAGGAACTAATGGCAAAAGCACAGTAACCACTTTGCTATCAGAAATGGCAGCAGCGGCAGGTAAACAAGTACGTGCTGGCGGTAACTTAGGTATGCCGGCACTGGAACTATTAGATAGCTCGGAAACCGATTTATATATTCTTGAGTTGTCTAGTTTTCAACTGGAAACAACCCATAGCCTAAATGCTGTTGCGGCAGTCGTGTTAAATATTACGCCAGATCACATGGACCGTTACGACAGTGTTGAGCAGTACACACAGACAAAAGCGGCCGTTTATAGTGGCGATGGTGTAATGGTGATTAACAATGATGATGTTGTTGTTAGTGAAATGGCCAATTCACAAAGAAAGGTAATTCGTTTTGGATTGGCACAGCCAAGTGAAGGTGAATTTGGAATTATTAATAAAGCCGAACAAGATTATTTAGCCTTTGGCTCAGAAAAATTATTAGCGACCAGTGAATTAAAAATTCCTGGTAGCCATAACCAATCAAATGCACTGGCAGCACTTGCTCTTGGTGTTGCGATTAACCTGGATATGGCGGCGATGCTACAAACTCTGCGCAACTTTAAAGGTTTAGCGCATCGTAGTGAGTGGGTGGCAGAGCACAATGGCGTACGTTGGTTTAATGATTCTAAGGCAACTAACGTGGGCGCAACGATTGCCGCACTGCAAGGTATGCCAAGCCCACTTATTTTGATTGCTGGTGGTGATGGTAAGTCAGCTGATTTTTCAGAACTACATGATGTGATTGCCAATGAAGCCCGCGAAGTTATCTTGTTAGGTAACGATGCAGACAAGATTGAAAAAATAATTAATGGTGCAGTACCAGTACATCGCGCAACATCTATGAAAGGCGCAGTCAGAATTGCGCAAAGTATTGCAAAAACAGGTGATAGTGTTTTGTTATCGCCTGCCTGTGCCAGTTTTGATATGTACAGTAATTACATGGAACGTGGCGATGATTTTGCTAAGGCTGTTCGTCAGGAGGTGATGCATGGCTAGTATTGCATCACAAGCAACCTTGCGTAGCTCGCAACGTCAACCTATGCGTTTAGAATCAGCATCTAAGATTGATTTGCCACTCGTGCTTGCCGTGTTAGCACTGATCGCTTTTGGTCTTATTATGGTTGGTTCGGCATCAATTGCGATTGCTGATAGAGAACTGGGTCAGCCATTTTATTATCTAATACGCCAAGGCATGTATGTTGCCTTAGGTTTAGGTATAGCTTCCGTCGTGTTATTTATTCCGCTTAATGTTTGGGAACGCTTTAGTGCCTTGTTGTTACTAGCCGGCATGATGTTGTTAGTTGTATTACTTATTCCTGGTGTTAGCCAAAGTATTAATGGTAGTACGCGCTGGTTATCTCTTGGCGTGATTAACTTGCAACCTTCCGAGTTTATGAAACTGTTTGTTGTAGTTTATCTTGCAAGTTACTTGGTTCGCCGCGGTGAAGAGGTGCGCACACGGGTTTGGGGCTTCTTAAAACCTATGCTGGTGCTTATTATTATCGCTATTTTGTTATTAATGGAACCTGATCTAGGTGCTGCAGCAGTTATCTTTGCCACCGCACTGGGCATGATGTTTTTAGGTGGTGTGAGATTATGGCAATTTGCAGTTTTATTGATGCTGCTGTTATCAGCAGTCGCGGTATTAACGATCACTTCACCGTATCGTTTAGAGCGTGTTACCGCATTCTTAAATCCATGGGCAGATCCATTCAATAGTGGTTTCCAGTTAACACAATCGTTAATTGCCTTCGGTCGTGGTGAATGGTTTGGGTTAGGACTTGGCGGAAGCATTCAAAAATTATTCTACTTGCCAGAAGCACACACTGACTTTGTGTTTGCGATTTTGGCGGAAGAAACTGGTTTGTTTGGTAGCCTTATTGTTGTGTCTTTATTTTCCTTTATCGCTTGGCGGGCATTTAAAATTGCTAACAAGGCTCAGTATCTTGGATTACATTTTGCGGCCTATTTGGCATTTGGCATTACGCTGTGGTTGACCATGCAAGCGTTTATTAATATTGGTGTCAATATGGGTGTGTTACCGACTAAAGGTTTGACACTGCCATTAATGAGTTACGGCGGCAGTAGTATGTTGGCATCGTGTATGGCAATCGCTTTGTTGCTGCGAGTAGATATTGAAACACGCCTTGCTTGGCTGAGTTTCTCCGGTGTAAAACGGGGAGGCAAGCGATGATTACGGGTCAACAACGCATTATGATTATGGCGGGTGGCACCGGTGGGCATGTATTTCCTGCATTGGCAGTCGCAGACCGTTTACGCAGTGCAGGCATTGATGTGATCTGGTTAGGTACAGAGCGTGGTATCGAATCGCGAGTCATTCCAGATGCTGGAATTGAATTGGCGACCATTCCTATTGGCGGTTTACGTGGTAATGGAATTTTAGGCTGGGTATTTGCACCGTTTAGAATTACTTATGCCATCTTTATGGCGATACGTTTGATTCGCAAGTGGCGTCCTCAGGCATTATTAGGCATGGGGGGCTTTGTCACCGGTCCAGGTGGTATTGCCGGATGGATATTACGTAAACCCGTACTAATTCATGAACAAAATGCGATTGCTGGTATGACGAATCGTATTTTAGCGCGTTTCGCTAGCGTGGTTATGGAAGCCTTTCCTGGTGCCTTTACTCCTAAGTTTTGTGCAAGACAAACAGGTAACCCCGTTCGTTCAGATATCATGACGATTGCCGAGCCGGATAAACGTTTTGCAGAACGCAGTGGTGCATTAAGAGTGTTAGTGGTGGGTGGCAGCTTGGGTGCAGCGGTATTAAATAAAACGCTACCACAAGCGATCAAAGCAATGACTTCTGATGATATTGAAGTTTGGCACCAAACGGGGCGTCATGAATTGGAAGAAACACAACAGCGTTATGCTTCATTAAACATAAAAGCCAAGGTTGCCGCATTTATTAATGATATGTCAGAAGCTTATGAATGGGCGGATCTGGTTATTTGTAGAGCAGGTGCTTTAACGGTAACTGAATTAGCCAGTGCCGGTGTTGCCTCAATTTTAATTCCATTCCCGCATGCAGTAGATGACCATCAAACAGCTAATGCACGTTTCCTTGAACATGCTGGTGCAGCGTTATTAATTCAACAAAATCGATTTACGGCAGACTGGTTAGCTGAATGTTTGAGTGAATTTGTAATCGGTCGTGAGCGTTTATTAGCGATGGCACAAGCAGCGAAGGGTCAAGCACGTAATAACGCAACAGAAGATGTTGCACAAATTTGTATGCAAGCCATTAAGGGGGCGCTATGACAACTAAAGTGCCTATGCAAGAAGACTTACCACACGTACATAGTCGTATGCAGCACATGCGCCATATTCACTTTGTGGGTATCGGTGGTGCAGGCATGGGCGGTATTGCAGAAGTAATGTTGAATCTGGGTTTTGATGTATCGGGTTCCGATATACAGATGAACGTAATGGCAACACGATTAAAAGATTTAGGTGCAACCATCCACATTGGTCATCAACAAGAAAATATTGCGTTAGCTGATGTTGTTGTTGTATCAACCGCGGTTGATGCTGAAAATCCTGAAATTGTTGCGGCTCAAGAAAAACGTATTCCTGTCGTGCCAAGAGCTGAAATGTTAGCTGAGTTAATGCGCTTCCGTTATGGTATTGCTGTTGCAGGTACACATGGCAAAACGACTACAACTAGTTTAGTTGCTAGCATCATGGGTGAAGCAGGGCTTGATCCAACGTTCGTGATCGGCGGTCGTTTAAACAGTGCAGGTGTACATGCAAGACTTGGTGAAAGTGAATATTTAGTTGCAGAAGCAGATGAAAGTGATGCGTCATTCCTTTATTTGCAACCGGTAATTGCAATTGTCACTAATATTGATGCTGATCACATGCAAACTTATGGTGGTGACTTTGCCCAGTTACGCCAAGCATTTATTGATTTCTTACATCATCTTCCATTTTACGGTTTAGCCGTGCTTTGTATGGATGATGAATCTGTTAGAGATATTATTCCTGAATTAAGCCGTCCTATTATGACTTACGGCTTACATGAAGATGCTGATTTACGTTGTGAAAATTTGGTACAAGATGTAGCCGCAACAAGTTTTGATCTTATCCGTGAAGGTAAACCACCTCTTAATATTCGTCTTAATTTGCCTGGTGAACACAATGTACAAAATGCGATGGCAGCGATTGCGATTGGTCTTGAACTAGGCGCAACAGATGAAGCAATCTGTAATGCTTTAAGTGGTTTTGAAGGCATTGGTCGTCGTTTCCAAATTAATGGCGACATCATGACTAGCGCTGGTTTGGTTTTACATGTTGATGACTACGGCCATCATCCACGTGAATTGGAAGTAACGCTTGAAGCCGCGCAGGCGGCATGGCCAGGTCGCCGTTTAGTGGTTGTGTTCCAACCACATCGTTATACACGCACTCGTGATTTGTTTGAAGATTTCACTCGCGTGTTATCAAAAGTGGATGTGCTGTTAATGCTGGAAGTATATGCCGCTAGCGAAACACTCATTGCCGGTGCTGATTCACGCAGTCTTTGTCGCGCTATTCGTGCTCGAGGTTTAGTTGACCCTGTGCACGTTGAAAGTGTTGAAGAACTTCATAATGCACTAGATGCAGTACTCAAAGAAGGTGATGTGTTGCTGACCTTGGGGGCTGGCAATATCGGCATGATTGCTGCAGAGCTTGAAGAACATTTAGCAATTGTAAACGGAGGGAGTGGCGCATGACTCATTACAAGATGAATCGACTACACCTTGGCTGTGGTGAATCATTGTCAACGTTTTATCGTCGTGAGCCTGCTGTTAGGCAGGTGGAAAATCGTGCGCCAAAAATAGTAACAAGCAAGAAAGCAAAAACAACGAGGCAGTGTCGAGGATCATGATGGCTGCGCAGCAACCAACAAGTTGGCAAGGTGAACTTCTCCATAAAGAAATGATGGCGAAGCATACAAGCTGGCGTGTAGGTGGTCCTGCTGATAATTACTATAAGCCAGTTGATTTAGATGATCTGTGTCTTTTCCTTAGTGAACTACCACTAGATGAACCACTGATTTGGTTGGGACTAGGTAGTAATTTGCTGGTTCGTGATGGCGGGCTCCGTGGCACGGTAATTAGTACCAGTGGTTTGTTGAATACGATATCACTGCAAAATGAAACTGAGCTTTATGTTGAAGCCGGTGTGAGTTGTGCCAAAGTAGCGCGTTTTGCTGCAAGGCAAAACTTAACTGGCGTAGAATTTTTAGCTGGTATTCCCGGCACCATGGGTGGTGCATTGGCAATGAATGCCGGTGCTTTTGGTGGAGAGACTTGGGATAGAGTAAAGGATGTCACCACACTTTCGCATGCGGGTGAACGCTTTAGTCATCACAAGAGTGAGTACCAAATTGCTTATCGTAGTGTGAAAGGACCTACAAACGAATGGTTTGTGGCAACGACACTGTCATTGGAAAACGGAGACGTGAATGCAGGGCAAGTAAGAATTAAACAGTTGCTAGCAAAACGTGCTGAAACACAGCCGACTAAACAAGCAAGTTGTGGATCAGTATTCAGAAATCCACAAGGCGACCATGCTGCACGATTGATTGAAGCAGCTGGCTTGAAAGGAACCTGTATCGGTGGTGCCTGTGTTTCAGAAAAACATGCCAACTTTATTATTAATACGGGTGATGCCAAGGCAGCAGAAATTGAAGCGTTAATTAAAAAAGTTGCCGATACAGTCAAGCAACAGCATGGTGTGTCATTACAACGTGAAGTTCACATAATTGGTGAAGCTGAATGAATGAATCAGCACAACAATTTGGCAAAGTAGCCGTATTAATGGGTGGATTATCCGCAGAGCGCGATATCTCTTTGTTAACAGGTAAAGCCGTACTGGATGGCTTGTTAGAAAAAGGTGTTGATGCAGAAGCAATTGATGCAGGACATGATGTTATTGAGAAATTAAGTCAGGGAAATTATGACCGAGTCTTTATCGCTTTGCATGGCCGTGGTGGTGAGGATGGGAAAATACAAGGTGTACTTGAAACCTTATCGTTGCCTTATACCGGCAGTGACGTTTTAGGTTCAGCGCTGTCAATGGATAAATTACGCTGTAAACAATTATGGCAGTCAGAAGATTTGCCAACACCCGCGTGGAAAGTATTAGCCGAAGAGGCTGATTTGAAAAATATTGAAGAACTTAAATTACCAATCATGATGAAACCAGCGCATGAAGGTTCGAGTATTGGTATGAGCAAAGTGTTGAATGCTGATGGTGTAAAACAGGCATGGCAACAAGCAAAAAAATATGATGACTCCGTGATTGCAGAACAATTTATTGAAGGTGCTGAATATACCGTTGCAATTTTAGATGGCGAAGCGTTACCTGTAATTAAGTTAGAAACAGATAACGATTTTTATGATTTTGATGCGAAGTATCAATCAGAACAAACACGTTACTTGTGTCCATGCGGTTTATCTGAAAAAGAAGAGCGGAAGATTCAGGCATTAGCTCTAAAGGCCTTTAATGTGGCAGGAGCAAGTGGCTGGGGACGTGTTGATTTGATGATGGATGTAAAAGGCAAAGCTTGGTTAATAGAAGTAAATACTGTGCCAGGTATGACAAGTCATAGCTTGGTACCGATGGCAGCACGTGCGGTAGGTTTGGAATTCCCCGAGTTAGTTGTAAAAATTTTGGCAACGGCGGCATAACATGGCTCGTAAAAAACTAAACAAGTTGCACAAAGACAGACAAGCCGAGAACCGTGCAGTTGTACATTTCTTAATGATGGGTGTAGGTAGCTTGATTGCGGTCGCATTAGTTATTTGGGGTGTGCTGGAGTTTCAGAGTACACAAACCTTGCCAATTAAAAGTGTTGAAGTGAAAAGTGAATTTAACCGGATCACAGAAAAACAGATTCAAGAAATTGTGGCAGAAAATGATTTAGGTGGCTTTTTTGATACTGATGTAGATGCAGTTACAGAAAGTATGCGCAAGTTACCATGGTTGGAAACAGTGACAGTTCGTCGAGTATGGCCGGATACATTGCAGTTGGAAATAACAGAACGTAAAGCAATTGCGCATTGGAATAAGTCAGGGTTATTAACGGCTACTGGAATAGTATTTAGTCCAGAAGCAGAAAGTTATCCATCTGGTTTGCCTCATTTATCAGGTCCAGCTGGAACAGAAAAAAATGTATTAAAAAACTACATTACATTAAATGCTGATTTGCAAAGATTAAATTTGAATATAGATGAATTGAAATTAGATAAACGCAGAGCATGGACGGTTCGATTAGAAGATGGAACGACTTTAGATTTAGGTCGAAAGAAAATCAATGATCGCATGCAACGTTTTATAAGTGTTTACAGTGATTATATTGCTACACAGAAAAATGAAATTGACATTGTCGATCTTCGTTACACAAATGGCTTTGCTGTACGTTGGAAAAAGAATTTAAAAAAAGTAGCCGTTAAGGCTCAGTTGGGATAATAGACATGTCCAGAAAAACTGAAAAGAATTTGATTGTCGGACTCGATATAGGTACATCGAAGATCGTCGCGATTGTCGGCGAGATAACCGATGATAATACCATTGAGATTATCGGGATTGGTTCACATGTGTCACGCGGGCTCAAGAAAGGCGTGGTCGTAAATATTGAATCAACAGTGCAGTCAATCCAGCGTGCTGTTGAAGAGGCAGAATTAATGGCAGGTTGCCAGATTAATTCTGTTTACACAGGTATTGCTGGTAGTCACATACGTAGTATGAATTCGCATGGCATTGTGGCGATTAAAGATAAAGAAGTAACACCGACTGATGTGGATAGAGTAATTGATGCAGCAAGAGCGGTTGCGATACCGGCTGATCAACGTGTGCTGCATGTACTACCACAAGAATTTATTATTGATAACCAGGAAGGTATTAAAGAACCGGTTGGTATGTCAGGTGTTCGTTTGGAAGCCAAAGTGCATTTAATCAGCGGTGCGATGAGTGCGGCACAAAACATTCTTAAATGTGTGCGTCGCTGTGGTTTGGAAGTGGACGATATTATTTTGGAGCAATTAGCTTCTAGCCATTCTGTTTTAACAGAAGATGAAATGGAATTAGGTGTTTGTCTAGTTGATATCGGCGGCGGCACAACAGATATAGCGGTATTTACCGAAGGTGCGATACGCCACACCGCAGTGATTCCAATTGCAGGTGATCAGGTTACGAATGATATTGCGGTTGCTTTACGCACGCCAACACAATACGCGGAAGAAATTAAAATTAAATATGCTTGTGCGCTAACACAATTAGCCGGTGCTGAAGAAACAATTGAAGTACCAAGTGTAGGCGATCGTCCACCACGTCGATTAACACGCCAAACGTTGGCAGAAGTTGTTGAACCAAGATACGAAGAATTGATTACCTTAGTGCAGGCTGAATTACGCCGTAGTGGTTTTGAAGATTTGGTTGCGGCAGGCATTGTTTTAACCGGTGGTACGTCGAAGATGGAAGGCGTGGTTGAGTTAGCAGAAGAAATTTTCCACATGCCAGTTCGTTTAGGTGTGCCACACAGTGTTTCGGGTTTAGTCGATGTAGTCAGAAATCCGATTCATGCCACTGGTGTTGGTTTGTTGTTATTTGGACATGAACAACGCAAGACAGGCAGTTTAGAAGCGTTGTCTGCGGGAAATGTGAATGCGCTCTGGCAGCGTATGAAAAGTTGGTTTCAAGGAAATTTTTGAGATGATTATTTTAAAGGTCATCACAAGAGTTGTTATTAATAATAGTAGTTTTAATAAAGTAGTTCTTAACTGGAGGGGCGATTATGTTTGAATTAATGGATGCGTATAGTCAAAACGCGGTAATTAAAGTGATAGGTGTTGGTGGCGGTGGCGGTAATGCTGTCGAACACATGGTGTGCACTGATATTGAAGGCGTAGATTTTGTTTGCGCTAATACTGATGCACAAGCGCTGAAGAATTCATCAGCAAAAACCATGTTACAACTGGGTACGTCAATTACAAAAGGTTTAGGTGCAGGTGCTAACCCTGAAATTGGCCGTGAATCAGCAATGGAAGATCGTGAACGTATTCGTGAAGTGATCGAAGGCGCTGATATGTTATTTATCACAGCCGGTATGGGCGGTGGTACAGGTACGGGTGCAGCACCTGTGATTGCTGAAATTGCAAAAGAAATGGGTATTCTTACTGTCGCGGTTATTACCCGACCATTTTCTTTTGAAGGCAACAAACGTAGTTTGATTGCAGCAGAAGGCATTAAACAGTTATCAGAAAATGTGGATTCATTAATTACGATTCCAAATGAAAAACTGTTATCAGTATTAGGCAAGAACGTGAGTTTGCTTGAAGCATTTAAAGCAGCAAACAATGTTTTGCTTGGTGCCGTACAAGGTATTGCCGAGTTGATTACACGTCCTGGTTTAATCAACGTCGATTTTGCTGATGTACGTACGGTGATGTCTGAAATGGGCATGGCAATGATGGGTTCGGCGAGTGCTCGTGGTGAAGGTCGTGCCGAGGCGGCAGCAGAACAAGCTGTCGGTAGTCCGTTGCTAGAAGATATTAATCTTTCTGGCGCACGCGGTATTTTGGTAAACATTACTGCTGGTATGGATCTAACTATTGGTGAATTTGAAGAAGTGGGTGAAACAATTCGTCAGTTCGCTTCTGATAATGCAACGGTTGTTGTCGGTACAGTGATTGATCCAGAATTAACAGATGAGTTACGCGTGACCGTGGTTGCCACTGGTCTAGGTGAACCTGTTAAAGCACAATTACCAAGGGATGAAGCGACACTACGTGTTGTTGATGCAGCTGAAAAAACAGTAGCAGTGGATGAACCAGACTACGCTGAGTTATCACGGCCTACTGTATTACGTAATAAAGCGTCGGGAGATAATACAGCAATAGATGAAAGCACTGATTTGGAATATCTTGATATTCCTGCATTTTTACGTCGTCAAGCTGATTAATCTTGCTTCGGTTGTAAAAGCACAGGATAAGATGCTGTACCACGACGGATTCGCCCCCTGAAGTGGTATGGTGTCTTTTCCCTTAATATCAGTCTCTTATCTTCATTTTGTGAGCGAGGTCACTATGAATATGATTATGCCATGTGCTACTATCTGTTCAGATTATGCAATATACGACTCTTTTTAGCCGCCAGATGAACTAAGCTATTGAAATATAAAAAAATGATTAGGCAGCGTACCCTCAAAAACGTTATTCGTGCGACGGGTGTAGGCTTACACACAGGTGAAAAAATCTACCTGACCCTACGTCCAGCCGCCATAGACACAGGAATTGTGTTCAGGCGCGTTGATTTAGACGAGCCCGTTGATATTCCGGCACGCCCTGAATATGTTGGTGATACGCAGCTTTGTACAACGGTTTGCCGTGATGGTACGCGCGTTTCTACTGTTGAACATCTATTATCTGCTTTAGCAGGTCTTGGCATTGATAATGCCTATATTGATTTAAGTGCCGCCGAAGTGCCTATTATGGACGGCAGCGCGGGTCCATTTGTATTCCTTATCCAGTCAGCGGGTATTGAAGAGCAGAATGCACCGAAGAAATTTGTTCGAATTAAACATCCTGTTATTGTCGAAGAAGATGATAAGTGGGTTAAATTTGAGCCTTTTGATGGTTTTAAGGTCAGTTTTAGCATCGATTTTGACCATCCCGTTTTCCAAACCCATACCCGTACAGCAGAACTTGATTTCTCAACCACCTCTTTTGTTAAAGAAGTGAGTCGTGCACGCACATTTGGTTTGTTGAAAGACGTTGAACAACTTCGTGAGAATAATCTCGCACTTGGCGGTAGTTTGGATAACGCCATTGTTGTCGATGATTACAGAATTTTGAATGAAGACGGTTTACGCTACGAGGACGAATTTGTTAAACATAAGATCCTTGATGCAGTAGGTGACCTCTATTTATTGGGACACAGCCTAATTGGTGCCTTTAGTGGCTACAAATCTGGGCATGCGCTGAACAACCGTTTATTGCGAGCATTAATCGCTGACGAAGACGCGTGGGAAATTGTCACATTTGAGGATACCGATAATCTGCCGATAGCCTATTCAAAGCCGGTTCAGGCAAGCTAATAACTGGAAAAGTTTGCTTTTACTGCTAGAATTGAGACTAATTACTTGATTTTGCAGGGAAATAACAGTTTATTTTTTGTGGTTATCTGTTTGCGCGGTGTCATCAGCACATTCAGCTAATTTGAGCCAGCGTTGACGAAGATTTTCATCAGGAATGGCAGAAGCGAGTTCGCGAATTTGCTGGGCTGTTTCTTGATCCATGTGGCCTTGAGCCAGTTGTTTCTTTGATTTGGTAACTTGCTGAGGTTGAATGCGAACGGTGAGCTTGGTTGCTAAATGGTAGCCATCTTGACGGCGAAGCGTTGGTAAAAGAGCCGTAAGCTGGAAACGTAATTTTGCTGCCCAAGCTGAACTATCAGTATGAACAATAAGATTGTCATATTTGAGCTGGGCACTAAGGCAGTGTGCTTGGCTATTTTCAGGTAATAATTCCTGAATAGTTGAAAGCAATGCAGAATGAGCCTGATTTTGTTTAAGTATTTGAACTTGATGACTTTTAACAGGGCTCTCTGACAAAATAGTTTGAATAGAGCGTAGCGTTTTTTGTTGGGATTTAGTCATGCGTAGTTTCTATCAGGGCTAAGTTTAATATGTACATAATAACCGGTGTTACTAGACGATGAACATAGTTTTTTTGTCACACAGTAAAGGTCACGTAGGCAGTGTTAGTATTGATCGTAAACGATTGGTATTACTAGGTATTTCAGCTGTCTTGATACCTGCAGCGATGATTTATGCCGGTTTCCACTGGGGTTATAGCACGCAACAGGCAAGTGATCCCGCCAATATCGAAATGCAAATTGAATTGGCAGCACAACGTGAAGAATTAAATCATGCTGTGTCTGAAGCAGATCGCCATATGAATGCACTTTCAAAGCAGTTAGGTAAAGTGCAGGCACGTGTTATTCGGTTGGATGCACTAGGTCGCCGACTAACAAAAATTGCTAAGCTTGATAAGGGCGAGTTCAACTTTGATAAGTCGCCTGCTCAAGGTGGTCCCGTTAGTACTGAAAATTTACAATCAACTTCTGTGCCAGATTTTATGCAGCAGTTAGAAGACCTATCCCGTCAGCTTGATAGTCGTGGTGAGCAGTTAAGTGTGCTTGAAACCATGATGATGAATAATAAGTTACATAAGAAGGTTATCCCTACTGGTCGTCCTATTTCTAAAGGCTGGATGTCTTCTTATTATGGTATGCGAAATGACCCTTTTTCAGGTAAACGCGAACATCATAAAGGTATCGATTTTGCGGGTAAAGATGGCAGTAGCGTAAAGGTTGTTGCTTCAGGTGTTGTGACTTGGGCATCAGAACGATATGGCTATGGCAATTTGGTTGAAGTGAACCATGGTAATGGCTATAAAACGCGCTACGGTCACAATAAGAAAATATTGGTAAAAATCGGCGATAAAGTGGCTAAAGGTGATAAATTAGCCTTAATGGGCTCAACAGGACGTTCAACAGGGCCTCATGTGCATTTTGAAGTGCTAAAAAATGGTCGAAATGTTAATCCAACCAAGTACGTAAACGCCCGATAAAAATAGTGATTTGGCAATAAAATCTGTTAGTTGCACTGTACCCCAAACTCCCCTAAAGTAGCTGCGGAATTAACATTCTGATGCTTGTCTATTTATGTCAGCGTCAGGTTCTCTATAACGAATTTTCATATAGTCCCTAATATCATGGTACGTAAGCTTTTACGCAAAGTCTTTGGTAGCCGAAACGATCGGTTGGTAAAGCGTTATTTATCTACAGTTTCTCGCATTAATGCGATTGAGCCTGATCTTGAGTCACTTTCTGACGCAGATCTGCAGGCAAAAACACCGCATCTACGTTCTCGTTTAGAAGCAGGTGAGACGCTTGATGACATCATGCCGGAAGCCTTTGCGGTTGTTCGTGAGGCAAGTAAACGTGTCATGAGTATGCGCCCATATGACGTGCAACTTGTAGGCGGCATGGTGCTGCACGACGGTAAAATCTCTGAAATGCGTACTGGTGAAGGTAAAACTTTAGTTGCAACCTTGCCTGTTTATTTAAATGCGTTGTCAGGTAAGGGGGTGCATGTTGTCACTGTTAATGATTATCTTGCAGAACGTGATGCAAAATGGATGGAGCCGCTATATAACTTCCTTGGATTAAGCGTTGGGATTATTGTTGCTGGCATGTCTGCTGATGAGAAGCGCGCAAGTTACGCATCAGATATCACTTACGGTACTAATAACCAATACGGTTTTGATTACTTACAAGACAATCTGTCGTTTTCAATCGAAGATAAGATGCAGCGTGAATTAAACTTTGCCGTAATTGATGAAGTCGATTCAATCTTGATTGATGAAGCGCGTACACCATTAATCATTTCTGGTGAAGCGGAAGACAGTTCTGATCTTTATATTAAGATCGATAAGTTAATACCTAAACTCACCGAGCAAAAAGAAGAAGGTGATGGTGGCGATTACACGCTAGATGAAAAAGCACGACAAGCCTTATTGACCGAAGAAGGCCATGAGCACGTTGAAAATTTATTAGTGACTGAAGGTATTCTTAAAGAAGGTGAGAGCCTTTATGATGCTGCCAATATAATGATTATGCAGCATGTAGATTCTGCGTTGCGTGCACATACATTGCATCAGCGTGATGTTCATTATGTTGTACAACAAGATGAAATTGTTATTGTTGATGAATTTACTGGTCGTACAACACC
>JALTKP010000149.1 GCA_027078075.1 Gammaproteobacteria bacterium
TTTGTAATGGATGGATCAGCATCCCAAGCTTCGGTTATAATGGTTGGTGTAAACGAAAAATCGGAGGACAATAAGGTTTCATCAAAGTTTAAAGACCAACTAAAAATCGTACCATCATCTGCAGCTTCGTGGTCAATTATTTCTAGTGTCCATTGACCATCTATTGTACTGCCTAGAAAATCACTAAAATTACCTAAAGGCAAATAAGTACCTGCTTCAACTGTTAACCCTGGATTTGGAGTGCCAGATTGTACAGTTGGTCCATTTTGTAAAAATGTAGTGGCATTCATTGAAAAACAATATTCCCAGCCTTCTCCTGACCCTGTACCATCAGTTGTTATCGGATTTCCTAAATTTAACGAATTTCCTGCACGATTATGTAAAGTTACTGCTTGCCCACTTGGGCTTCTCACAATAATTTCTAAATCACCAATATAGGTATGCTCAATTACAAGACAAATACTTTCTAATTGTGCAATATCAGTAAGTGTTTGATTTTGAAAACAATTTAAATCTAAAGAAGATGTAAAAGTAACACCTTGTACGTCACCTAGAACAGTTTGTTCTCCTCCATTCGCACAACTTGCTGCTACTAAAACTGGTGTAACTACAGCTTCAATAGTCGTTTCTTCACCTAAACATATTGTAGTTTCAGCAGCTTGTGTTCCTGTAAAATCTGGTGTAGATGACACATAAACAGGCTGTTTAACAATATTAGTACTTGTACAGCCTAATGGATTTGTATCCGTAATCACTAAACTTACATTGTAAATCCCTTCATCTGTAAAGGTTTTTGTAGTTGTTATTCCTGTATCTGTAGTACCATCTCCAAAATCCCAATCGTAAGTTGCACCTGTACCATCAACAGAAAACACACCACTACCTGTAAAGTCTACTTGGTCACCTTGGCATATTCTTATAATTCCATCGGCATCTGCAACAGGAACAGTACTGTCTATTATCGCTTCAATATCTTGACAAGGTTCAAAACACGAAATCGTAGCTTCCCAACCGCTAGCTGTTGTGTTATTGTCGCTAGTAAATACAATGGTTAAACAACCATTAGGATTTGGCTGTCCTC
>JALTKP010000150.1 GCA_027078075.1 Gammaproteobacteria bacterium
TCAGTATGGCAGGCGATTCGATATCGTCGGGAAAACCGCTAGCAGGTAAGACAGCAGCGCAACGAAAAAGGGGCGGTGACAGAAAACCAATATATGCTGGCCTTGCGCGGAGACACTTGCTGAGGGAAGCTCACTCCGACCCCTTAACTGTGTTTTGTACAATATATAGAATAGCTAAACCACTAAGTATGATGCCGATAACACTTAACCAATTTGGCAGGTTTTCTGGCTTCAGAACTTCACTTAAATATTTTTTCATTTAATTTCTTGATCCTTTGCTTCTTAGGCTAACGCTAAGTTCAGCTGACCGCATTGCAAGCGGAATTTTGTGGCAAAATGGAGCGATAGCGACTGCTACAAAAGGCCGATTGTAATGCGTGTCAGCTGGAACGTTTTATTATGCGTATATATAAAAGTATTACTTACTAGCTAGCATTTTACGAAAATTAGGTAAAAGAAGGGCGAATAGCCCACTAATAAATAAGTAAATTGCTGCAGGTAGTGGAACAGCAGTTACAGCTATGTCATCAAAAAACACACTGTTGCTGCCACGCGTAAAACTGAACAAACCAACAGCACCAGACGAATATGTGTTATCGCTTGAAGTAAGTGAGCTAATAAGAACATTATCTTGGTCGGATAAGGTTCTCCAGAGAGATGCTGTAATAAAATCATCAACTAATGCTAGTTCGATGAAATAATTCTCGTTATCAGGATCAATAGAAAACGAAGATGAGCTTGCCAGTGTGCTTCCAGCTCTAATAATGCCTTCACTCATTATTGACAAATTAAAAGTAGCAGTTGTAGCACCGAAATTTATATTTGCAACATAGCCATCAAGCGCAAATCCACTACCTGATAATCTTGCCATTACCCCGCCAGTACGTGAACCAAATGTATCAGTAGCCCCAACACCAACATAACCACTGATGGTTACATCGTCATAGATTTCGGATAATGGTGTTGTTGCGTAGCTATGAGTTGGAGCAATAGTGCTTCCTTCATAATATCGGAGCTCTTGATCACCTCCAGATGCAATTGGCAAATCTGAATTCGCAGGTGCGCCTTGGG
>JALTKP010000151.1 GCA_027078075.1 Gammaproteobacteria bacterium
GTCAGGGTAACTGGGGCTCACAAGATGATCCTAAATCCTTCGCTGCGATGCGTTACACCGAGTCAAAGCTAACGGCATATGCGCAAACCTTATTGGGTGAGTTAGAGCAAGGTACGGTAGATTGGGTGCCTAACTTTGATGGCACTTTACGTGAGCCGTCATTATTGCCGGCACGTATCCCGAATATTTTAATGAACGGCACAACGGGTATTGCTGTTGGTATGGCGACAGATATACCGCCACATAACTTACGTGAAGTTGTTTCTGCTTGTATTCATTTGCTCGATAACAGCAAGGCTTCGGTTAAGGATTTAACCAAATTTGTTAAAGGCCCCGACTACCCAACTAATGCTGAAATTATTTCTTCTAAGCAAGAAATTAAAGATGTCTATGAAACCGGTCGCGGCAGTATTCGTATGCGCGCTTGCTACGAAGTAGAAGATGGTGAAGTTATTATCACTGCATTGCCTCATCAAGTTTCAGGTGGCAAAGTGCTTGAACAAATTGCAGGTCAAATGACGGCAAAAAAATTGCCGATGGTTGAAGACTTACGCGATGAATCTGATCATGAAAACCCAACTCGTTTAGTGATCGTACCACGTTCAAATCGTGTGAATTGTGATGAATTAATGGCGCATTTATTTGCTACAACGGATCTTGAGCGCACTTACCGCGTCAATATGAATATGATTGGTATTGACGGACGACCTAAAGTAAGAGATCTCAGAGAAATTCTTGTTGAATGGTTGAAGTATCGTGTTGCAACAGTCACGAGGCGTCTTGAGCACCGTCTTGAAAAAGTATTGGCTCGTTTGCATGAATTAGATGGCTTATTAGTCGCGTTTCTGAATATTGATGAAGTAATAAAAATCATTCGAAAAGAAGATGAGCCTAAGCCGATATTGATAAAACGGTTCAAAATATCTGATCTTCAGGCGGAATCAATTCTTAATCTGAAATTACGTCATTTGGCTAAGCTTGAAGAAATTAAAATTCTAGCTGAACAAAAAGAATTAACTAAAGAACGAGATGGTATACAAAAAATACTTGGTTCTAAGGCGCGTTTAAAAACATTAGTTAAAACAGAATTAAAAGAAGATTCAGAACGTTTCGGTGATGATCGCCGTTCACCTATTGTTGTACGTGATGCGGCACAAGCGATTGATGAGAGCTCGTTGGTATCGTCTGATCCAGTGACAGTGATTTTATCTAAGAAAGGTTGGATTCGTTCAGCTAAGGGTCACGATATGGATCCGTTTTCAGTTAATTATAAAGCGGGTGACGCATTTCGTGACGCCTGCCGTGGACGCAGTAATGAGCAAAGCGTTTTTCTTGATTCAACCGGCCGCGTTTATACCGTCACAACGCATTCATTACCTTCTGCACGGGGCTTAGGTGAGCCTTTATCGGGCCGAGTAAATCCGCCTGATGGCGCTACGTTTGAAGGTGTCATGATAGGTAAGCCTGATGACAAGTTTCTGGTTGCAAGTACATCTGGTTATGGTTTTATAACTCGCCTAGGTGATTTGTATGCTAAAAACAAAGCCGGTAAAAGTATGTTAAACACCGGTAAATTTGCTAAAGCACTTGGTGTATCACGTGTTACAGATTTAAAAGAAGACTGGGTAGCTATTGTTAGTAGTGAAGGGCATTTGCTTATCATTGATGCTCATGAACTGCCAGAAATGGCACGTGGCAAGGGAATTAAGATGATAAATATTCCTAGCAAAAAGTTAAAAGCAGGCGAGGAATATGCTTGTGGGATGGCAGTTATTACGGGTGATCAGAAGCTACGGATTAATTCAGGTAAAAAGCATGTGACATTGAGTCAAGCTGATATGGAACACTACATGGCCGAACATGGCAAGCGAGGTCGTAAACTTCCTCGTGGTTATCAAAAAGTAGATTCAATAGTTGCTGTTGATAAATAGCTAGCTACTGTCTGATAGCGGAGCGTTTGTTTCGCAATTCATTTAATTTGGTTAAAACACGATTAGCACGGCGTATTTGGGTTTGTAGGGTTTTATTTCTTTTGTCATAACGTAAGGCTTTTTCCCAAACAGCTTTTGCGTCCGCAATTTTTTCTTGTCGATAAAGACTATCGCCGCGCGCCGTCATTTTATAGACAAGCTGGTCAACCTTATCTCGATGCTTCATTTGTAATTTAGGGTAATCTTTATTGTTAGGCTCAAGTTTAACTAACCGCGATAAATATTTTTCGGCGAGAATAAGTTTATTGCCTTTAATTGCACTATTAATTCTTTTGACAAGCAGCTTAACTTTATCACGATGGTTTCTTTTCTTAACAAGATAGCTGCGGCTTCTTTCTTTGTAGGCTTTGTTTGCAGCTGTTTCGAGCTTGACCTTATTTAGATAATTTACTTTATCTTGTAGCAATTCAATCGATGCAAGTGACTTTTTATCGGTAGTCAGCAGACGTGCTTGTTGAATACACATTTCAGCGAGGTTGACTTGGTTATCATCGATTAATTGCCCAGCCATAGTTAGCAAGCGAGTATTCATGTCCGATAATTCGCTTTCTAGACTTTGCAGATCCCATGCTGCAGCGATGTTAATGGGTGAGTTAGCAACTTCTTTCTGGCTTATAGGTAGTTGGCTATAAAGCAATTTAGCTCGCGCTAGTAATGCCTTTGCGTCTAACACGTTAATACGTTTTTGGTGTTCTTTTAACACTTTATTATGTCGGTCATGAATTAAGCGGCTTGTTGGGTAGTTATTGAGAGCCGTATTTAAGCTTAGAATGGCACCAGACCAATTGCCTTTAACTATATCTCGTTCAGATATATCTAAAATACTTTTTTCATATGAAGCCGCTAAACTTTTAACTTGTTTGCGTTTATTGACATAGATGACAAACATTTTTTCATTTGGCGAGATGCGTTCAAGTGAAGACAAAGCAATACCAAATTGTTTATTTGCCACCCATTCATCAATTTGTGAAATGGAAGGGAGTCCATCATGTTTTGTAAGAGTACTACAACCACCTAGCAGCAGTAGCATTGAAATTAATAATGATGTCAATATACGTTTCATGCGGCCGCTTGATTTGAAATAATTAATTGAGTTTGTTTAGTCATAATAGTTTGGTATTCGGTGCTCAAGCCTTTTATTAGGTATGTAAGTACAGGATGTTTACGGCTTCGTAGTTGAATAGGCATATGTGTTTCCGCGATGACGCGCTCACTAACATCTCCAAAATCGTAGACATCTTTGTTAATAACAATTTCGCCTGGAGAGGCAAAAGTGCAAAGTCTTGACGCCAGGTTGACCGCATCACCAACAACAGTAAATTCCATTCTATCTTCACAACCCATATTGCCGGCAAGCATTTCACCACTATTGATGCCAAGCCTGAATTGAACTGGGAATAGGCCTTTGTTAGTTCTTTCTATGTTGAGTTCTTCAACAAGTTGTTGGATAAGCGTCGCGCAGGCTATAGCATGAAAGCGATGGTCTTTATCATCTTCAGTGATGCCAAAAACAATCATGGCACAATCACCCATGAATTTATCAATAGTGCCATTGTATAATTTACTTGCTTCGCCAATATAGGAGAAAAACTCATTGAGTAGTTCAGCGGTAGCACGTGGTGTCATGTGCTCTGAAATATCGGTATAGCCTACAATGTCAGCAAATAGAACCGTACCTTCAACATGTTCGCCACCAATTTCGACATTATCAAGATCACTTAGTATTTGTTTTGCAACATTACTTGAAACAAACCGAGAGAAGGCATCTTCAACCTGATTCTTTTTCAGCAAGCCATCTGCCATAGAGTTGAAGTTATCAATTAGGCTGCCTATTTCATCATTGCGACGTTCTTTAATGCGGTAGTGCAAGTGACCTTCATCGATCGCTTTGCTTGCATCCATCAGATGGTTAATCGGTTCTGATATTTTTCGAGCCATCACAAACGAAATGACCATGGCGATTAAAATCATCATTATGGTTGCAGCTGTAACTGCACGGACAGAGTCAATAATGGCAAGATCGAGTGATGAGCGACTAAATGTAATTAGGACATATCCTGCGGTTACATCAAGAAAATGAACAGGATGAAGAAAAGACACAAATTTTTCTACTTTATTTGAGCCTTTTTTTAGTTCCCACTCATGTGTGTTTGTTTTTGATTTGCCAGTATTTTCAACGGTTAATAAAATAGCTTGGCTATCTTTGGGTACAACACCTGCGGAGGCAAGAACATTACCTTTATCATCATAAACAACAGTACCCAGTATATTTTCATCATTTGTCATATTTTTAGTCATGACACTGAGGCTGAGCTTGTCACTTGCTAAAATTTGTTCTTTAGCTGATTGGGCTAATTGGCTGGCAATGGTGTTACCGTGAGCATTGATTTGGTTTCGTAGTAGTTTTTCTTGATTAGTGATGATAACCGAGCCAAGTAATGCCATACCAAAAACAATCAGTAGGGAAATAACAAACGAGAGTTTCAGCGCGATAGGAATATGCTTAGGCAGCATATTCTGAACTCGCGTAATAGTGTGTCTTACTCTGAATCGCCATGAACGTACAAAATTTGTAAGGCCTGATTCAGAGCGTAAATCGTCTGATTTATGATCAAACATTAGGACTTATCTCTATTTATAACGTTTTAAGCATAGCATGGAGTTTTATAGCCTGCTGGCAGATATGCAAGAAGCTTAATGTGGTTCAATGATTTTGTGAACTGTATCACACTATTTATATAAATTTTAATGAAATCAAAAAGATAAACCACCGCTAAAAATCAGATTATGGGGGAAGAGTTCCCTCGTGTAGAATATGCAGCCACGAAAACGTAGTTGGAGAGCAAGAAATGACGTTAATTAGAGCTTTTACCGGTCTTCGTCCTGTTTCAGAACGTGCAGAAGATGTTGCCGCGCCACCTTATGATGTATTGAATTCAGCGGAAGCTCGACAACGAGTAGAAGGGCGTCAGTGGAGTTTTTTGCATATATCCAAGCCTGAAATTGATTTAGCTGAAGGTACTGATCCATATACCGATGTGGTCTATGCTAAGGGTGCTGAAAACCTTCAAAACATGATTGATGCCAAGGTGTTAGTCAGAGATGAAAAGCCAAGTTATTACTTTTACCGCCTAATCATGGGAGATCATGTACAGACAGGATTGGTAGCTGCTGCGTCTGTGCCTGATTACGATACCAACCGGATTCGTAAACATGAATTTACCCGTCCTGATAAAGAAGACGATCGGGTTCGAAACATCGATACGTTGAACACGCAAACAGGACCTGTTTTTCTAACTTATAAGCATTCAGATAAAGTAGATAAAATTGCTGCCACAGTGACAAGTACTACGCCTGATGTTGATATTACAGCGGACGATGGCGTACAGCATACGCTTTGGTCAGTATCAGATGAAAAAATCGTTGCAGAATTAACGGCAACATTTGACGCAATGGATTGTTTGTATATTGCTGATGGCCATCATCGTTCAGCCGCAGCCTCAAGAGTTGCAGCAAAAAGAAAAGCCGAGAATCCAAATCATACTGGTGATGAAAGTTATAATTACTTTTTGTCTGTTATCTTTCCTGATAATCAAATGATGATTTTGGATTACAACCGTGTTATTACAGATTTAAATGGTTTGGATGACAAAGCGTTATTAGAAAAAGTGGCTGAGAATTTTACAGTGACTAAAAGTGCAAGCGCATTTAAACCATCAAAAAATGGTCAGTTTGGTATGTACGTCAATGGCCAATGGTACCAGCTTGAAATTAACCCAGAAATTATTCCCCAAAATGATCCTGTTGCATCACTCGATGTGAGCTTACTAGCAGATAACTTGATAGAACCAATATTAGGGATTAGTGATCCTCGTCGTGATAAACGAATTGATTTTGTCGGCGGTATTCGTGGCTTGAAAGAACTGGAAAAACGAGTAGATAGCGGTGAAATGGCAGTAGCTTTTGCTTTATTTGCAACACGTATCGATCAATTGATGGATGTTGCTGATTCTGGGAATGTGATGCCACCTAAATCAACTTGGTTTGAACCTAAATTGGCGGATGGTCTGGTTTCTCACGTACTTGATTAATGGTGCTTGGGGATTAGGAATAGAATTAAGTTACTGCTCGTAGCTTTACGAGCAGTAGCGTTTAGTCATCACTAGTAAAATCATAGTCAAGTACTGTACTGGGTTCTTGTAAGAAGTGACCTTGTATATAGTTGACGCCAAACTGCCAAAGTAGCGCAAGGCTGTTGGCATCCTGTACAAACTCAGCGATAGTCAGTTTACCCATAGAATGAGCCGTTTGGATTATTGACTGTACCGTTTCTTGATGCTGTTCATCTTGAGCTAAGTTAGTGATTAATGAGCCATCAATCTTTAAGTAGTTTGCATCTAGGTGTTTTAGATTTTTAATAGAATTTAAACCACTACCAAAATGGTCTAGTACAACTTGGCAGTTAAGTTGTTTTACCCCATTAATAAAGGCTTTTGCTTGAGTTAAATGCATGACTGCACTGGCTTCATCTAACTCAAAGATGATGGAGTCACCTGATAACCGTTGTTCTTTAATTTGCTCGCTTATCCAGGGTAAAAGGCTGTTATCACATAGTGATGCACCGGTAAGTTTAATGAAAAACTTGGTTTGGTGATTATTAGATTGTTCACTACTGAGTTGTTGCATTGCTTTTTCGATAACCCAGCGATCAATGTCGGGCATTAACTCTGCATGATCGGCAGCAGGTAAAAATTGTTCTGGTAATATTTCAGTATCATTTTTACCTTTTAACCTGAGAAGGACTTCGTAGTTTTCACAGGTATCACCGTGCAAGCTAACGATAGGTTGAAATGCAAGAAAGAATCCATCATCTTTGAGTGCATGTTGAATGGCTTCAACCCAATTGGCATTGCGTTCCTTGCCAGCTTGTTCATCGGCGATGGGGTTATGTAAATGAACACTATTACCGCCATTATCTTTTACAATACTGCAAGCTAGATCAGCCCTAGAAATAATTTCTTGAGTATTATTAGTACTCTCACCAATTGGGCATATACCAATGCTACAAGTTATGGTGACGGAACGACCACCGACATCTGAAATATGATTTTCGATAGTTTGACGAATAGTATCTGCAAACTGTTCAACATCACTCATGTTAACCGCATCGTTAACCAGTACTGTAAAACTATGATCACTAAAACGTGCAACAATATCGGGAGCTTCAACAATACCGGAAATAACGCTAGCAATATCACCAAGTACGATGTCACTGGCCGCTAAGCCAATGTCTTGTTTGATGCTGAGAAAATCATCTATATCGATATATAACAACGCATTGTTAGATGACTCTGTATTAGCTCTAGATATAGCTGTTTCAAGCACTTCCATAAAGTGCTGGCGGTTGTAAATACCCGTTAAAAGATCTTGTTGGCTGAGAATATTGAGTTGGTTTTGTAATTCTTTATCTGAAGCAGTTCGAATAATGATTTGAGTACAAGACTCACCATCGATGGATGCAGGTGTGAACTCCATAACAGCATTGAATTTATTGCCGTCGGTACGCATACCACTGACTTCAATATCACCTTGTATTTCTTCTTCATTTTTACTGAATTTACGTAGAAATTTTTTGAATGCATCATGATCATCAGGTGAGACCATATCCATAATTGGCATGCCTTCAATCTCTTCAATATCATCGTAGCCAAACATTTCCATGTAAACGGTATTGGCATACAAGTGCATACCTTCATGAACATAGGTAATAGCATCTCGTGAACTATCTAACAGAGAGCGGCAGCGTTTTTCACTTTCACGCATTGATTTGTTGAATCGTCTTAACTTGCGACGGTCAGTGAGTGCACGAATTTCACGTTGTACGACATATTGAAGATGCTCAGGCTCTTCATCTTTGTGGATTAGATCGGAGGCACCTGCTTTAAGTGCTTCGCTTACAGTGATGTTGCCTGTTCCATTGGCAGCAACGATAAGCGGAATGTCTTTATCTGTTTTCTGGAGTAACTCAATGGCTTTATAAGCATCAATGTAACTGAGTTTGTCAGCGGCGATAATGATATCCCAATTTTGTTCATTAACGGCTGTTTCAAAATCCTCATCATCTTCAACGCGTGTTGCGCGAACCGCCATACCAATATTACGTAGAATATTAGTCATTGATTCAGCATCATTGGAAGATTCATCAACAATGAGTAAATGTAGGGTGTTATCTGAGTCCATTATTATCCCTAGAAATTTAAAGTCCGATTTTCGTTATTATCTCTAAATAATATATCAATAATCTTGATAAATCATGGAATTGCTGAATATATTTAAGATTACGTTATAGTGTCGACCAGATAGAATCAAAGTCATTTTCATTTATCGGACCTTCAACATTTTTATCACCACTATCGTCATCAACTATGCTCTCTTCTAGAACTTTGAACTCGAACTGAGAAAAGCTACCAGTGCTTTCGAGTTGTTTGGATAAAACAGCCAGAATCGAGTGATCTTGTAGGTTAATACGAATATGACTCTCTGTTTTAAATGGCATCGATGGCGTGATAATGGTTGCTGGCTGCTCGATTGTTCGAAGTTCCGGCAGCATTAAACAACGCAAGTAGTCAGAACCGGGTTGATTGTCATCAGCCGATTCAAGGCGTGCAGCAACAGCGACAGCATTTGGGGTAAGCATTTCAATACCTAACTCGATATTACCACTGCGATTACTTAGCATGCGTCGGATAACGCCAATACCCCATTGCTCTAAGGAGGTCTCGCTGTTGTCATGTATAGCAAGTAAGTCACCAACATGAGCAGAGAAATCAACATTTTCTTGCGAAACGAGGCAATAGCCACCAGCACTGACGTTAGCCATGGCTAACTCTACGGTCTGGTATTCTGAATTGGTTGCAGATGTTCCTGTACTACCGTTAGTTAAAGAATTTTTATCGGGCTCACCATTAATAGGATCATTTTTGGAGTAGGTGAAATTCATATTCCAGACATCAGGACCTTTGGTGACATCACTTAAAGCGTGAACACGTGTTGAGTGAAAATCAGATGCTTTACTATTAAGAACTGTTTCTCCGTCGTGTTGACTTGGCGTTGAAGAAAAGGATTGTTCACCACTGACAAAATAATGTGCAGCACTTAGACCAAATGCAACATTGGCAAAAGAATCATCCCTATGTAAACGTGAAAAACTACGCTTAGACAAAACGCTCCAAGCAGAAAGTAATCGTTTACTTAAATCGGGTGTAACAATGCTGAGAAGTTCTGAATCAGGCGCTTGTAATTGTTCATTTAAGTTAATGATCATTTCGCTGGTATTTAATAATCGGCAACTACTAAAATCATTACTGTTGTGCATTGCTAAATAACCAGGTTGATTATCACTATCAAGATCGATAATAAAAAGTCCCGCGGGTGGCGTACCTTCAGTGATTTTATTAAGGCGACTAAAATTCACGAATTTATTTAATAGGGTGCAAACTTTATCAATTTCCCCTCTATGTAGGCGGTAAGGCATAGCCAGGGAAAGCAGTAAAATCTTTTTATAGAGTGTTTCTATACTGCTATTGCCTGGTAATAAATTAAGTGGATCTTTAATTACTTGCTTAAGTAAATCGTATGACTCAATGAAATGGTAAATAGTGTGCAGCTCTTTCCATATACCTCTAGGGTAGGGCGCATAGACCTGATACGAGCGTAATAGCAATAGACCTTGGTAACTCATGGCTCGATGTAAAGCATTAGTTAAAAGTTTAAGATCAGGTCGTGAAGATGTTTCTATTTGTCGGGCAATAATTTTATAGCCAACCGATAATTCAGATAATAATGCACGTGCAAGTTCAGATATTTTTCGGTTGCGTTTGTTTAAGGGAAGAGGGCGACCAGCAAAATGTTTTTCGAGTGATTCAACAATGTAGTGGCAGGGTTTACGTAACAGCTCCATTGCCTTATAACGCTGCTGGATAGGCATCTCTAGTCGATTAATTTCAACTACAGCTTTAAATACAAGCCGAGAAGTTTCTCCGAGATTTGCCATGGGCAAACTCGTTATCCACTTATCCATAAACTTAGGTCTTACATCAAACGAAGCTAAATCTGCAGTATGTTGTGCAGGAATTGATAGCTCTTTTAAATCAATTATTTCAGACATAAATCCCTTCCCAATTATCACAGCACTGTTGCTAAGAACCAATTCCCCCATTGGCTTTTAGTCAGTATTTGCTGAGACATATAACTATATCAGTAAATAAAATAACTTGATGATATCTGTCGATATTATAGCGCAGATTTGCTGTTTTCGCCGGCAATTTCACGGACAAGTTTTGGCACCATATAACCCGATAATTGAGAATTAAGTGTCTGTAAAATTTGCCTCGCCTCTTGGTCGGAGACTTCAAAGTGAGTGGCTCCGGCAACACGATCCAGTTGGTGTAGATAATAGGGTATTACACCACAATTAATGAGACTCTCGCTCAGGTCACGAAGTGATTTTACGCTATTATTTACGCCTGCGAGTAATACAGATTGATTTAGGAGCTGCGTCCCCGTGTTTTTGAGTTGATGGCAGATATTTTTGACTGATTTGTCGATTTCTTGAGCATGATTGATATGCAGAACCATGATAGTTGTCAGTCTGGTGTTCGATAATAATTGGCATAGGTTGGAAGTGATGCGCTCTGGTAAGACCACTGGGAGTCGCGTATGTATTCTTAACCTTTTGATATGTTTGATTTTTTCTAATTCTGAGACCAGTTCTGCCAGTCGGCTATCTGATAAGCTTAGTGGATCACCGCCGCTGAGAATAACCTCCTGAATACTGTCATCTTCACGCAGGTGACTTAATGCTTGTTTCCATTGCTGTTTAGCTGGGTTTGCTTCTGCATAGTTAAAATGACGCCGGAAACAGTAGCGACAGTGAATTCCACAAGCGCCAGTAGCAAGAATTAAGGCTCTGCCATGATATTTATGTAGTAGGCCGGGGCTTTGCATAGCATCATGATCGCCTACAGGGTCATGGTTAAACCCGTCAACATGGATAAATTCATCACCAAGCGGTAAGACTTGGTGTAAGAGAGGATCATTAAGGTTGCCTTTCTGGATCCGGGATAAATAAGGTAGCGGAACCTTCAATCCAAATAATTTTGCTGCCTGACGAGCAGCAGGTAAGAGTGATTTGGGTAAATCTAGCTGTTGAAGCAAAACAGCCGGATCCGTAACAGACTGAGCCAAGCTCTGTTGCCAAGGATTAAGCTGCAAAATAGGTGGTGTTCCCTGTATCATAGGTGACCAGATTAATGACTTGTTGCATATCATACCGTATGCGGCTTGCTGTAGGCGATAAGCTTCGCATGTGTTGAGAGGATAGTATGGCTAGTTATAACACCAATGAATTTCGTAGTGGTCTCAAATTAATGATTGATGGTGACCCTTGCTCCATTGTCGAAAATGAATTCGTAAAACCAGGTAAAGGACAGGCATTTAGCCGAGTTAAGATTCGTAACTTGAAAACTGGGCGTGTGATTGATCGTACTTATAAATCGGGTGAAACAGTTGAAGCTGCTGATGTGATAGATACTGATATGCAGTATCTCTATAACGATGGTGAGTTCTGGTATTTCATGGATCCGGATAGCTTCGAACAAGTGGGTGCTGATGCAACTGCGGTAGGTGATAACACCAAATGGCTTAAGGAACAGGATACGTACACGGTCACATTATGGAATGGTGCGCCGCTGACGATTACCCCTCCTAACTTTGTTTTACTGACGGTCGCAGAAACAGACCCTGGTGTTCGTGGTGATACTTCAGGTGGTGGCGGTAAACCAGCAACCATGGAAACCGGTGCAGTAATTCGTGTGCCACTTTTTATTAATGAAGGTGAGTTACTGAAAGTGGATACCCGCACGACAGAATATGTTGGGCGTGCTAAGGAAGATGGCTAATAGCTCTCAACAATGGCGACCAACGGCGTCACTTGAGATTCTGAAAAAACGCGCAGAACTGTTAAAACAGATCCGCGCGTTTTTTTATGCGCGTAATGTACTGGAAGTAGACACACCCGCTTTATCCTCTTCGGGAAATACCGATCCCAATATTGAAAGTTTTTATACAGATTACACTGGCCCTGGTAAGTCGGGTCAATTGTATTTACATACATCTCCTGAGTTTGCGATGAAGCGTTTGTTAGCCTCAGGTAGTGGCGCTATTTATCAGTTATGTAAAGTATTTCGCAATGGTGAAGCGGGCCATTATCATAACCCTGAGTTTACCATGTTGGAATGGTATCGCCCTGAGTTTGATCATTATCAGCTAATGGATGAAGTGTCTGAATTATTAGATAAAGTTTTAGGTGAATCAGAAAAACCAGTTAGAAAAATAGCTTATAAAGACGCATTTATTGAACATGCAGGTATTGACCCATTAGTGGTTGATACACAGGCGTTGATTAATTGTGCAGAACAGCATGGGATTGAAGTGGTAGGCATGAATGATGTTGGTGTTGATGCATGGTGTGATTTGCTGATGGACCAAGTGGTTGTGCCAGCTTTGGGTAAGGGGCGTGTGTTTATTATTAATTATCCAGCATCTCAATCATCGTTAGCGAAAATCAGTAAACAAGATCCACGTGTTGCTGAACGTTTTGAATTGTTCATTGATGGAGTTGAAATTGCTAATGGGTTTCACGAATTAACAGATGCAGCAGAACAGCGACGCCGCTTTGTTGATGAAAATAATAAGCGTGAAAAAAGAGGCATGCCTAAATTACCAATAGATATAAATTTAATTGCGGCATTAGAAGCTGGTTTAGCTGATTGCGCTGGTGTTGCATTAGGAGTGGATCGATTATTGATGCTTGCTTTAGATGTTGATTCTATATTGAAGGTTAATGTTGCCTCATCAACGGAATGAAAATCAATTACATCCGAAGGAACTTAATATTTAAAGCAGTAGTCATATTAGCCATAAAAATGGGAAGGCTAAGAACAATAAAGAATATTGTCCATATTAATGGCAATGAATTTTTTATATAAAATTATTTTGTTTAAGTGAAGTTTAGGCTTATATCAGGAATATCACACCTGCCACATTGAGAATTAACAGGTGTGATAATTTACAATACAGTTATTTTCTTAACAGCATCAATAAGTATTTTAGAAGCCAGTAAAGAATAAGTACTAATGCAATAGCAAAAATTATTATTAATATCCACTCGATAAGTGTTAATTTATTTTCGCTATTAACTGGGATCCCCTTAGCTCCTGGTAAATCAATACGTATAACTGGGTCAAGAAATCGTTCTGTTAATAAATATTGCACATAGTTGCCGTTACCTTGATCTTGAAGCTGGCCAATAAGCTTCGCATTTTTTATATTTATTCTTATGAGTTGTGATTTCCCTGGACCAAGCAGGTTGCCAAATTTATCTACAGGTGTAATAAATATTTTCTTGTTAGCATTTTTAATTTCACCGCGAGGATCAATATCAGAATATCTTATCGTTGAATTATCGATATCGAACCGGTCAAACTCAGTTACAATCGTGAATCTAGATTGACGAGAAATATTGCCATTGAGTGGTAGATTTCCACGAATGCTGATATCAAAAACATAAGAACCTGGTACTTTGGTCTCGGTATAAAATGCGGAGAAGATACCATCATTAGCGAGTTTGTCACCGTTTTCACCATTATCATTTAATCTAATACTGCTTCGAGAGGGGATAAGCTCTCGGGGTAATGTTTTAGCATTAAGTAGAAGTGATAGATTCTTATCATATAGTGTTTGTGGGCTATCAAGTGTAGTTGTATTTTTATTACGAGTGCTAGCAGCTTTTTTATTCAATTTGTAATTTCTAGCTAAATAGCTACCTAACCCAATTTTTGGTGTACTAACTTGGGCTGTGACTAAGAGCTTCTTGGTTACACGTGCCACATCAGTAACCTTAGCTGTTAGTAAAATAGGTTCACCTACTTTGTAGCGACGTCTGTCAATCTTGATTTTGTCTTTTACATCACTTTCATCTTCAAGTACCCATACAGAATAATCGACCGATTGTAGAGAAGGCTGAGTTACCGTTATTAGATTATGTGTAACGGAAAGGGGGGAGTCTTTTCTTTGTAGGATCATTTCCCACTCCCCTCCAGCTTGAATGGAACCAAATCGTGAAATTAGTGGAAACTCCAAGTGAACAATAAAATAGTAATCGTTAGAGCGTATATCGATGCCGCTTGTGCCCACGGGGATGAAGTTGCCCTCAGGTGTTTTTAAACCAAATGCTAGTTCATCCATATTCATATTTTTATTCCATGATAAGACGAAGGAAGCACGTTGCGTAGCATTGTTAAGGGTGAATCGATGTGATTTTATTTTGCTGTTTTTATCGAGTTGACTGAATACACGCCCTACCATTTCCAGACTTGTTTCTGACAATGAATTTACCAATGTTGTCATGAAGTGGTCCTGCAGAGGTGACGGTATGCCACCAATGCTGAGGAAGGAATCAGGTGTGGCAAAAAAATTCTCACCGCCGGTATCAGCGGACAATTTAGATAACATTGTTTCAAGGTTAGAACCGCTTACACCAGTACCGATAGTGTGAATATTCATAGGGATATCAGCGCTACTCAGGCTAATAGGTGTAGTCGCTTGCGTTAATCCTGATAAGGTTCTTACACTAAAACCATCATCAACCATATCGCCAACTGTTGAGTCGAGTATTTGGTATGGGGTCGTTGCTACAAGTGGAGGAACAGGATTGCCAGGCGCATAATTGCTACCTGGTCTCATTACCATAGGGCTACCGTTTTGCTGGCCATCAGTAAAGGTTATGACTACTGGTTTTCGGTTTAGTCCACCATCAGGTGCTGCCAGCAAGCCTTCTATCGCAGTTTGTAGACCAGCGCCGAATGAAGTCCAGCCAGCAGGTGGTTGCGAATCAATATCGGTATTATGCAATGACCAGTTGCTTGCAAATGGTTCCATCGCAAGAGGCGCCGGGAAGGTAGAAATACCAGTGTTAAAATAAATAGTGCCAAGTCTATCTTCAGGTATATCAAAGCCGTCCCAAGTTTCAAGGAATAATTGCACCGCATCTTTTAATAGTTGTATTCTTTGAGTGCCATCAACGAGTTGCTGCATACTTCCTGATGTATCGAGAACGAGTGCAATATCAACAGGTCTGCGTTGGAAATCTATTGTCGATGTTGCGCTGTTCGTACTAATGCCATCATTTACCGTGATAGTAATTATTCTGTTAGTTGTATCAGGTGTTACTGCATTGTTGTCATAACGAATGAGATCAATGGCAGCGGCATAGTCAGCATTGGTTGGTGATGCGCCTCCATTTGGAGATAAGCTTAGTGTTGCTCCACTGTATGAGAAAGCAATATCGCCTGTTACTCCTGACGTTACCCCAGAAATGGTAAGCGCTTCATCACTACCGTTAAGTGGGTTTGTTAAAGTAGCTGTAACTGAAACGGGGCTGATCGAATCAACATCATTAATTGTTGTGCCCTCAGCAATTTCAATAGGATTGCCTGTACCAAGATTAAATGTGTTTTCAAAATCGATATCATTTGCTGGAGGCCTATTATCATCATCTGAATCGAGCTCAAGCATTGGTGGGGCATTGGCTGTGAGTGTAATATCAAATGTTGTTAAGGCTGTTTCTGATTCATCCGCTGCACCACTATTACCATTGTCATTTACATTTATTGTAATTGTTTCTGTACCACTAATACCGCTGTTGCCGGTATAGCTGAGAGCTATAAGTGCCGTATTCACGGTATTTAGGTTGCCACTAAAACTAATACTGTTTGTACCATTACCAGCTGTGGCAGCTGGGGCATTAAATGTACCATTACCGGGTGCAGGCGAACTAATCGTGACATTGAATGAGCCTGTTATGCCATCGACATCAACGTCATTAATAGAAATAGTATTTGCGGGTGCAAAACTCATGGTGCTATTTTGCAATTGGAACAGTGTTCCGGTTGGCGCTGAAATTGTTGGGCTATCATTTGATGGTGTTACGTTAATATAAACAGTAGCTGTATTTGAGGTGGCACTATTATTATCATTTACGGTATAAGTAAATTGATCTGTGCCTACAAAGTCAGGTATGGCTAAGTAGCTAATTGTTCCATCAGGGTTTGGCGAAGCTGAACCAAAGGCGGGAGTTGATGTAATGTTTATGCTTGCTATATCAAGTGTGCCATCAGCATCGTTATCATTTGATAAAACAGCTATAACGAAACCAGTAATGCTTTCAGCAATAGACTCGGCTACGGTTAATGGAGTAGCAAGAGTCCCATCATCTGTAGCTGTGGGAATATTATTAGTTGCAGTAACGTTTACGGTTGAGGTTGCAGTATTACTATTACCAATACTGTCATTTAATGTGACATTAATAATTCTATTGCCAGTTGTAGGTGTGGCAGAAGTATTGTTGTAAGTAATTTGGCTAATTGCGGCTTCAAAGTTTGCAATAGTTGCCGTAACACTGCCAGTGAGGGTAATACTTGTAGCTGAAGCACTTGCGCTTATGTTTGGTTCGGAACCAGTGTAGTTCAGTATTTCTCCTGAGGAGGGAGAGCTAATAGAAATAGTAGCAGTTGTTATTGGTTGTGATGAAGGTGTGACTGATACATTTGTTATTTGCACATCAGAATCAGCGATGGCAACGGCACCAGCTCCTTCAGTAAACGATGTTAAGTAGTTATTTCCGGTTGCTGTGCTGCTGTTATTAAGATCCAGATCAATGTTTGCCGAAACGTAAGCATTGTATGTAATTAGAGCAAAATCTTGATCGCTGGTATCAATATTGTAGGGTACAGCATCACCGTTTAAAGAGGCTGCTGTAACCGTAACTTGAAAAGTATATGGGCCACCTGATGCGAATGCACTAGCAGGTATCCATATGCTTTCAACGTTGTTCTCAGAGTCAACATTTCCTAAACTTGAATTAGCGTAGCTAATAGATTGGTCGCGGGTAACAGAGACTGTTGCGATATCATTATCAAAATCGTTGCCAACATAATATGAGGTAGTTGATGTGGAGGTGTCGGTGATACTTACTTGTAGATTTAAGTCATTTACAATGGCGCCACCGTCTATGGGATCACCACTTTCATCTGTCCAAGCTAATGTTGCTCTAAATGGTGCGCTTGTATCCTGAATTGTTCCATTAATAATGTAACTATTACCTACGCTGGTAAATGGAGATAATGTATTTTGGTCTTGATAAAAACGTACACTATTATCTAGAGTGGTATTTATATTCAATAATCCCATTCCTTGTCTACTAGAAGGGAGTGCATCTGGATCAGGTAATATTGCACAACCTTCACAGAGCCTAACGCCAGATAAATAATCAGTTGAATTCATAAGCCAAGCTTTCAGAAGGGCTGGACTTGGTATGTCACGATTTTTTACTGTGGTTAGCCATTGTCGAAGGTTGGCAGCTGCGCCTGCGACAGCCGGTGCGGCAAAGCTTGTTCCGTTGGCGCGGGTAAACATAGATTGACCAGTAGGATAATATTCCTCACAGACTAATGATGGGTTTCGTGAACCCTGTAAAGGACCACTAGCATCAGGATCAGCGTATGTTGAGACTTGTGTGGCAGCACCATATATACGTGTAGCGGGGGCAAGTAGATCAGGCTTTTTGCGATTACTACCTGTTACGGGTCCCCATGTGGATTGAGGATATATGTC
>JALTKP010000152.1 GCA_027078075.1 Gammaproteobacteria bacterium
TTTCAATATCATCTGTATCTACAGATGCCAGTACAATAAAATATCTCGAGTTATCATCAAATCATTGGCAAGTAATTAAGGGGGAATTACGGTCAATAGTAGGCATTGATATTGATATTCAATCGTTACAGCAACAATTACAGTTATGGGGCATACAGGAATTGCCTAGGGGTACAAAGGGTAGGTTAACAATACAAGGCCAGCTAGTCGTATCCTCTAATAGTGAATCGTCGTGGCAGCCCAAAGGGCGCTTGAAATTAGATGTTCCCAAACTTAAAAACCTAGGTAATGATTTATTAATCAATGCACCTATTGAACTAGCACTTAGTCGTGAACAATTACAGTTGAGTATAGGCAAGACAGGGCAGGTATCATTAAAAGGAATCAAGCTTGCAAGTATGAGTATCAAATCGGTGCAAGCCAAATTAATAAGTCAGCTTGGTTGCTATGTTGAATTTGAGAAAAAAAACTGGTCATGTGAACCATTTAAATTAGAGGTACGCGCACCTTTAATAAAACAGAAACAAAATATTATTAACACCTCAACTGCGGCAATAGAATTTACATCCCTTGCCGGAGATTTATCCACATGGTCAGCCGAGTTGGGTGTTGATATACCAACTTGGGTAATAAAGGCGGGTAAAGAAAAACTGGTAAAAAATATTATGCTCGATAGGGTAAAGGGGACTATTAAAGCATCGAATGAAAAGGTTCATGCCATGTTAGCGTTAGTTGCAGCAGAAGGTGGCGTGATGATGCATGTTAATGCAACCCACATGATTAAGAGCCGCAAGGGAAAGGCGCAATACCGGTTAGAGCCGGTTGATATGCAACAGAACAGTAGAGTGTTTGCCAATATCTATAGCGATTGGCCACCTGAACTCGTGCTTAATGAAGGTACTATTGGTTTAGCTGGGGATGCCTCATGGTGGCAGGGGGATCTGCTTCCAATAAAGCAAGCAACATTAATAATACAGAGTCTTAGTGGCGCGTATGACGAGTTCACCTTTGCAGGCTTAACAGGCACACTGGATGCCAGCGGACTGAATACATTACGTATAAAATCACGTAAAGAATTAAACTTAGCTCGTCTTAATGTAGGTGCACCGATCACTGATATAGCGTTGAAGGCAGAGGTGTTATTGCAAAAAGAACGTGCCCCTATATTGAAAGTTTCAGATCTTGTTATGAACAGCCTTGGTGGTCAGATGACTAGTAAGCAAATTAAGCTAGATTTAGCACGTAAAAAAAATCCTTTTACAGTAAAAGTGAAAGGCATAGATGTGGCGGAGCTTCTTAAACTAGAGCAAAAGCAAGGTCTGATTGGTACAGGAGTTATAGATGGTGAATTACCTTTAATCATGACGGATGAGGGCATATCTATGCAGAATGGTTATCTTGGGGCTCGAAAGCCGGGAGGGAATTTACGTTATAGTGCCGATGATAGTGTTCGCAATATGGCAAAGAGCAACGCTGGCGTGGAATTATTACTTGTTGCTATGGAAGATTTTACCTATAAGGTGCTTGAAGCTGTTGTTGATTATACGCCAGATGGTTTACTAAAATTTAAAATACGAATTGAAGGAAGTAATCCGGAACTTGAGGGCGGAAGATCTGTCCATTTAAATGCAGATGTTGAAAACAATGTCCTCGAGTTGTTGCGTAGTCTTCGTCTTGCGAATGAAATAAGCGATACCATTGGTGATCAAGTTAGAAAACGCCAACTAGGTAAATAAATGCAATGCTGGAAGAAACGTGAACAGAGTGCTATCTTTAGCGCTATAAATAAATCGGAAAGGTTCCGGTGGTGATATGAAAAATCCATTAATAATAATATTATTTTCTGCATCAATTTTGCTTGCAGGTTGTGCTGTTAAGGTTGAAGCACCGGATAAACCGATTACGATTAATCTAAATATAAAAATTGAACATGAAATCAAGGTGAAGGTCGATAAGGATCTTGATGCCTTGTTCTCAAAGGACAGTAACCTGTTCTAGGTTGGAGAGGCAATCATGATACAAAGCAAATTACTTAAACGGTTTCTAACTTTAATTGTTAGTATGGCTCTGGCTGGTATGTTGGGTTTATCTTCAGCTGCTTGGGCAATAGATCTGCATTCAGCAAAAAATCAGGGACTTGTTGGTGAAACACCTTCTGGTTATCTTGCTGTAGTAAAGAATACTCCGGCTGCTCGTGAACTTGTGGCAAATGTTAATAATGCTCGTAAGAAACATTACCAGTCGATAGCTTCTCGTAATGGCACATCACTGCAAGTCGTTGAGGTTTTGGCTGGAAAAAAAGCCATTGCTAAGGCAGCATCAGGGCATTATATAAAAAGTGCATCAGGTAACTGGGTAAAAAAATAGTTCTTTTAGGGATATAGATTTGTATCCATAGTTATGGCTCTTTAATCACCTGTCATCAATGCGGGTATCTAGACTATTCAGCTGCGAAAGCTTCTCTGAGTCTGCTAAACTCCATCACCTAATAATTTGCCATTGTTGAAATATACAGTGGCGAGACATAGTATTTATTCGAATTTTGATGGAGAGCTACATGCGTCCGGCACAGTTATTAGCCATTTTAGAAAGAGAATTTAAGAGTACTGATGCAGGGCATCATACCCCCGTCATGCTTTGGGGGCCTCCTGGTGTAGGCAAGTCTCAGATGATTGCACAAGTTGCCGAGCACAATGATGTTGAAGTGATTGATATTCGCTTATCGCAAATGGAACCAACTGACTTACGTGGTATTCCGTTTCGTATTGATGACACCGTTGAATGGGCTATCCCCGGTATTCTGCCAGATGTAAAACGCCATGGTGAAAAAGGAATTTTGTTTTTAGATGAAATTACCTCTGCTGCACCGACGGTTTCTGCGGCTGCTTATCAGTTAATTCTTGATCGTCGTTTAGGTGAATATAAAGTACCTGATGGTTGGGCAATATTTGCAGCAGGTAACAGACAGGGTGATCGCGGTGTTACTTACACAATGCCAGCGCCACTTGCGAATCGATTCTCACACTTTGAGGTTGATACGCACCTTGATGACTGGGTGGCATGGGCTTATAAAAATGGTATTGATGAAAAGGTAATTGCTTTTTTACGCTTTCGTCCTGAGCTCTTGTTTGATTTTGATCCTGCACATAATCCTGTTGCTTTTCCTTCACCTCGTTCATGGGAATTTGCACATCGTGGTTTGCAAAAATTTGGTGATCACCCTGAATTGTTATTAGGCACTTTACAAGCTTGTGTTGGACCTGCAGCAGGCATAGAACTAAAAGCGTTTGTAGATAACCTCGACAACATGCCTGATATTGATGCGATTTTACAAGGTGAAGATATCAGCGTCCCTAAAGAAGTCGATTTACAGTATGCGGTTGCAGCTTCATTAGTTGGTCGAGCAATTCGCGCCAAAGGCGAAGGAGATAGCCAGGAAGTGTGGGGGCATATTCTCGATTATGCACGTAGCTTCCCGCAACGCGAGATGGGCGTTATGTTGGTTTCCGATATGCATCGGGCTGTTGGCGAAGAAATGTTTGCTGTACCACAATTTTCCACATGGGCAAAAGATATTGCTGATGTGATGTTGTATAACTGATTTTAAATTAAGTTAGTTATGTCAAATAATGTTGAAACAAAACTAGCCGCTGCCCGTACTCGACTTATTTTAGATAAGCCGTTCCTCGGTGCATTGGTACTGCGTTTACCAATGAAGCAGGCGGATGCTAGTTGGTGCAAGTCTACGGCAACCGATGCTAAAACATTTTTTTATAATCATGCTTACATCGAGGCGATGTCTGTTGAACAAACTCAGTTCATCCTTGCACATGAAGCGCTGCATTGTGCCTTGTCACATTTTGCACGGCGGCAACATCGTGTTAAGCATCGTTGGGACTTGGCTTGTGATTTAGCGATAAATCCTATTCTTATCAACGAAGGCATGCAGCCAATTCCTGATACTTTGTACGATCCACAATATTCAGAAATGACGGCTGAAGAAATTTATCCAACGATTGATGATCTGGATGACCGCGAAACACAAGATCAACATGTTTACGATGAAGATGACCGTGAGCAGAATGAGCATAATGATTCATCAGAAGGTGACCAAGATAATGATGATGGTGATAAGGGCGATGAACCTCAAAAAGACAAAGGTACAGGTGGTGACAATCCTCAAACAGATCAAAATAACCAGTCTAATGGTAACGAAGCCGAACTCGATGAAAATTTAGGTGGCGCAGCACAACCACCACCTTTAACAGAAGCAGAAAAAGAGTCATTATCGGTGCAGTGGCAGCAACGTCTTGCTGGTGCAGCACAAACAGCGATGCAGGCAGGTAAAATGGGTGAGGCTCTGGCTCGTTTAGTCGATCATCTATTACAACCCCAATTACCTTGGCGAATGTTATTAGCTCGCTACATGACAGCCATTGCTCGTGATGACTACAGTTTTCAACGTCCTTCTCGTCGTGAAGGTGCTGCTATTTTACCAAGCCTTCGCAGCAGCCAACTAGATGTCACTATTGTGATCGATACCAGCGGTTCTATTAATGATGCAGAGATCAGTGAATTTATTTCTGAAGTGGATGCGATAAAAGGGCAAATGCGTGCGCGTATTACACTGATTGCCTGTGATGATCATGTCAGTGAGAATGCACCATGGAATTTTGAACCTTGGGATACCTTTGAAGTGCCAGAAGATATGATGGGCGGTGGTGCGACTGATTTTTGTCCCGCATTTGAATTTGCCCAGCAGCAAGGAAAACAACCTGATTTGTTAATTTACTTTACTGATGCTGAAGGTGAGTTTCCGGAATATGAACCTTCTTTTCCTGTTATCTGGTTAGTGAAAGGGCGCAGCAAAATACCTTGGGGGCAGAGAGTTCAGTTAAACTAAGCTTGTTGTTATGAATGCATGAATTGCGCTTGTTGGTATAAGGCAGTAACGTTTTTATCTGCGGTAGCAATATCACTAGCGAAACAAATGACACCATCTAGATGGCCGAGCATGGCAATACCTTGTGGAGATTGTCTAACACAATCCTGAATAGCCACGGCCATTTCAGGTGTGCCATAATCGATATCAGCCGCTGTTGTGCTAAGTTTTAGTGTGTGGTGATGTTGCCAAATTTCGGGGTTGTGAATATGGATAACTGCCATGATAGTTGGATTAGTAGAGTAAATTGCAGAGTGGCTCATGCATTCTGAAGAAGGTTGGATTGGGCCAGATGATTGCACAGTATTGTTAGCTATATCGCAATTTACAACGTGGGCATAATGATTGGCAGTTAGATTGTTAATGCCACCCGTTTGTGTGCCACTGATAATAAATTCATTACCGGTTAGGCGCTGGCTAATATTGCCATAGGCATAACCACCATAACGTTTAGGGTCTTGATCAATAAGCCCTAAAACATGCATGTGCTGATGGCATTTAATCAGTGCATCAAGTTGAGGATAATGCTGAGCATCATCTTCATCGTGAAATAAATTAAATTGTATAACGCCTTCTTGTTCGCTCATTGTGAATAGCTGGCCTGAAAATGTAATTGCGAAAGGGTTGCAGAGTGTCACTTTCTACAGAAGATAATTTACGCTTAAACGTCATGTTAGCAAATAATGTTAATGCAGTGCGAATTGATGAAGGTCGCATGATCGTTTATGGCATTGCCGATGGCAATGAAATGCAGATCCAGCTTAACCCTAATTGTCATGATGACAAATACATTAAACAGGTAAAGGAATTACTCTCCAGTCATGTGCTTGGCTCACCTGGTGGTTACCCAGTATATCTAAAACGCTGGACGCGTATGGGGCAAATGAAAGATGAAAGTCTTGCCGACCTGTTAAAAATTGGTGAGCCAGAAGCAATTATGGCAGTTGTTTGTGCGCAAGGTTTAACTGATGAGCTAGCGAAGCTTGCTTGGTGGGCTGCACCAGAAGCAGAATACGCCAGACGTATGTTAGAAAGCGAAGAAGTTGTTAATGGTGAGATGGGTAAAGTGTTGGCGGATTTTCTCATTGAATTTTTACCCTTTGAGGAAGATCCCTATGCAATTGTTCGTAGTGTTCGTTTAGTATTGCAGGGTAATTTAATCAGTGATGAAGTACGAAGTACGCTTTGGTCGCGTGGTATTAAAAAGAATGTATTCAGAATTGGTTTCCTTGAAGCCTGTCCAGATGAATTACCTGAACCTGCGCCTATGCGTGCTGACGCTGAACTGTACCAGCAACATTTAGCGAGACTAAAAGACAGTGGTAATCGTTATGCCGCTAAACTTGAAAAAATCCTTTCATCAGCGGGGCAAAGTTTTATTCAAACCTGCGAATCTATTTTGAAAAAGCCTGCAAATCAGGAAGCTGTGTGTGCTTTATTTAATGCCGTTGGTAATTACTTTAATCCGGATTATGATTTTAATGAGCAGCGTTTCGATGAGATGCAATCGAATGCCACAGCTGAGCAGGACATCTTAATATTACTGGAACAAGCAAAACAGAAAAACAAATCAGATGATAAGGAGTTGAAACAGCTTCTTGAGACACTACCCATGTTACAGGCAGAAGTGGAAGCGATGTTATGTCTGTCGAGCATCACTGATGCCATTGCGACGCCTGTGTTTGCTCGCACTGATGCGATAGGCAGCGTGATGCGTAAAAAACTGGCACCTGTTACTGAACCTTTGTTTGCTCAATTTGAAACATTAAGACAAGTAAATAGTGAAAACTGAGTAAAAAACCATCATTTTGTAACGAGATTGTTAACTATTACGTCTAAACTCATGTAACATCTTATAAATAAAAGAAAAAATAATGTGAACTGTGTCACGATTTCTGTGAACTATGTCCATATGGACAGCGACTCAATCTACTATATTATGTATGTGGCTGGTGTAGATACCAGCGCAGCTAGGGAATAAAAATAATCGAGCTGGATGCGAGTGGAAGCAAGGCGTGGGACTATTTTTTTAATGGTAGGTAAATAATGTCAATCTCGCAGTCAATAGTATCGTTTATACAAGAACGTGGAGTGCATTACACCGTTCTTTCTCATGATAAAACCCGTACGCTTGAAGCGACTGCGGATAGTATCCACGCTCCTTATGCAAAAATGTTACGAGCCGTGATCATGACAGATGGTGAGAAACATTACATGGCAATTCTCCCCGTTACGCATGTTTTAGATTTTAAAGCGTTGCAACAAAAACTGGGTACTGAATTATATGTTGCCAGCTTTCGAGATTTTTCAAATAAATTTGATTGTTGTGAACGAGGTTCGGTCCCCCCGATTGGTGAAGCATTTAATTTGCCTACATTTGTTGATGAAAGTGTCGCGAAATTGGATGAAGTGTTTTTTGAGCCAGGTTCTCATTCAGCTGCAATTAAGATGAACGGTAGCGATTATATTAAATTGGTTGGTCGACCTAATGTTGGACGTTTCGCTTATCCATTAACAGCATTAGCTGAAACAGATGTCAGTACAATTCGTTATGCATCACCTCTTGATATGAAACGTCGTATCGAAGAAATTTACGAATTACCCTCTATGCCCGATATTGCAATGCGTATTCTTGAATTAAGTAAGGACGAAGATGCCTCTATTACAGAGTTATCTGAAATCGTTCAAACTGATCCTAGTCTTTCTGCCCAAACATTACGCTATGCAACGTCTTCATTATTTGGTTATCGTGGCAAGATTGATTCAATTCAAGATGCCATAGTGCGTGTTCTTGGTTTTGATATGACGATGAATATGGCATTAGGTATATCTGTTGGTAAAAGTTTCCGTAACCCGACTGATGGACCTTTAGGGATGGATGCCTTTTGGCGACACAGTGTTGCATGTGCCACCTTAACCCAACGTCTTGCTAAGATGATGCCAGCGAAGCAACGTCCTAAAGTTGGTATGGTTTATTTATCAGGGTTGTTGCATAACTTTGGTTTCTTGTTGCTTGGGCATTTATTTCAGCCAGAATTTTATTTACTAAATAAAATGGCGGCAGCAAATCCTCAAAAGGCCATTACGGATCTTGAACAACAAGTTTTGGGTATGGGGCGTGCACGTGATGTTATTGAAATGGGGCATGCACAAATGGGCTCATGGTTAATGGATGCTTGGGGTTTACCTGCAGCAGTTTGTACAACAGTACGAGAACATCATTCTGATAATTACGAAGGCGATGATGATGTATATGTTAATTTAGTGAAGCTTGCTAATCGGTTATTAAAACGTGTTGGTATTGGTGATGAGAATAGTGGAGAGATACCACGTGGCATACTAGAGAAATTAGGCCTAAATGAAGATGATGTGGTTGCAGAATTTGAATCCTTGATAGAGGAAGAGCTTGCAGAAGTGGAGGCGATGGCGAATCAAATAGCCGCGTAATAATCATTGGTATTAACGAATAAACCGAGCATTTGCTCGGTTTTTTGTTTCATGATGCAATTAAATAACTATGGTTATTGCAGATTGCATGTAATGAAAATTATTTTATTATTAATCATAATCAATTTATGGAATAAATAAGTTCTTATCACGTCTATGTAGTTAGATTGTTTGAACAAGGAGTTTGTTATGGTTGGTCGTAATGAGAATTTTAATTACTATTTAATAGGTTTTTCTTTAACTATTTTGATGGTGGCTTTTCCACTTGAAGCTAAGCAACGACTATCACCTATCACTGAAGATACCAAGCAAGTCACACAATGGAATCGTTTTGCAGATTCACTTTATGTTTTACACCAATCATTAATAAAAGATAAATTCATACGTACCGAAGAAGAAGTTGGTGGCTATGGTGGTGTGACGGCAGGTGATTTCTATAATGAAATTCGTTACTACGACAAAAAACGAAACTTACTTATTAGTAAAGTACAATGGGAATTAGAGCGATCTGATGTGATTCATAATATCGAAGTATTTATTTATGATGAAGATGGAAAAATATTACGAGATTATTATGCGGGCTATTTACCACATCATCGCAATGCGCCGTTGCATACCATGATTAATTTTTATGGTGATTCAGAGGAACTGATGTCATTTCGACAATTTGATGCATCGGGCGAACGTATTTATGAGCAATGTTCAGGTAAACATTTTTCTGAGGATGTTGATATATCTTTAGAAAATGATGAATGGCTTGCACCTAGTGGTGAGTCATTAAAATTAATCGCTTCAGAAGCCTATATTGCTTGTTTCGGTGACACGCCAAAAGAGGTAGGCAAGTATCTTAACCCGTTGGTAGAAATCCCTAAAACATCAGCAGTGAGTTTTGCACCAGAAGTTGATGACTATGTCGCTGCGAATCATCGAATAGCTGATTTAACACAACAAATTTTGAGTACAGTAAATCGTGCACCACTTTTTACTAAACGTGCTGAAGAATATTTTAATCTAGGTGATATGGATAAAGCTGAAGCAGACCTAACAAAGGCAATTGAGTTAGATCCTAGTCATAGTCAGGCATGGTTCTGGCGAGGTATGGTACGAGGGCGTTTAGGCAACATATTGGCTGGCATTGCTGATCTATCGGTATTTATTGAACGACATCCTAATAGCTCATTAGCTTACACAAAAAGAGGTGTACGTTATATTTGGAATGGGCAGTTAGTTAAAGCCGAACAGGACTTAAAACGGGCAGTTGAGTTAAATCCAGCTAATGCAGAAGCACATGATGATTTAGGTGTATTACTCGCTCAACAGCAAAAGCTAGATAAGGCGGTAAGCCATTTTAAAATCACGATTCGCCTCGATCCTAGTTATCAGAAAGGCCATCATAACTTAGCGACTGCATTACATTTACAGGGGCAGGCACAGGCAGCGCTTCACTCTGTAGACAATAGTCTTCGATTAGCACCTAATGATCGTAGTTCATTAATGCTTAAAAGCGAGATTTTATCAGGTTTGGGGCGAAATATAGAGGCAGTTGCAATTCGAGAGCAGGCAGAATTTTTACCGGAAGGTAATTGGTCAGAGCGTTTCAGCCAGCCATAAAAAAAGCCCATTACCCTATAGATTCATAAGTCTGGCATGCCAGCATAAGCTGTGCATAATTGTAGGGTGCATATAATTATATAATTAAGGAAAACAACCATGCGAATTATCTTATTAGGTGGACCGGGCGCTGGCAAAGGAACACAGGCGACCTACATAAAAGAAAAATTTAACATTCCTCAGATTTCTACTGGCGACATGTTGCGTGCGGCAGTAAAAGCAGGCACACCATTAGGGATTGAAGCCAAAAAAGTAATGGATTCTGGTGGTTTGGTCTCAGATGAAATTATTCTTGGCTTAGTTGAAGAGCGCATTAAAGAAGCTGATTGCAAAAATGGTTTCTTATTTGATGGCTTCCCACGTACGATTCCACAAGCAGATGCATTAAAAGAACGTGGTGTACCTGTTGATGCTGTCGTTGAAATTGATGTTGATGATAGCGAAATTGTAAAACGCATGAGCGGTCGTCGTGCACATTTAGCATCGGGTCGTACTTACCACGTCATTTATAACCCACCTAAAGTTGAAGGTAAAGATGATGTGACAGGTGAAGACCTCGTACAACGCGATGATGACCAAGAAGAAACTGTTCTTAAACGCTTGGAGGTTTATCATGAGCAAACCGAACCATTGATTGAGTATTATTCAAGTTGGTCAAATAGTGGCGAAGACACTTCTCCCAAATACGTTAAGGTGAAAGGCGTGGGTTCAGTTGAAGAAATTCGAGATACGATTTTTGCCGGTTTGGAATAATAACTTTCCAAATTTAGAATTAATAATTAAAAGGCCAGCATATTGTTGGCCTTTTTATCGTTTGCTTGACGAAGCTTGCAAAACAGGGGTACATTTTATAGCTTAGGCTTTAAATAAACCATTTTAGTCGTTACGATGCATTCATGCCGTATTTTATTGTTACAGTTATATCAAAATGAGAATTTAATGAAAAAAACAATATTTGCAGTTTCCTTTGTAGTTATGTCATCACTTAGTCATGCTGACTCTAACGTTAGTGGCGTGTCAGCATTGTCACCTGAATTACAGAAACTTTTTTCAGAAGAAATGATTCAATTAAATCATGGCATGAAGGATATTATGGATGCATACGTATCTGGACAATGGGATGTGATCGCACCGATCGCGAAGAAAATGGAAAACAGTTATGTATTGAGAAAGAATTTATCTAGAAATCAGATGCATGAATTACACTCAAAACTGCCTAAACAGTTTTTAGAGCTAGATGAAAAGTTTCATTATTATTCAGGCATGCTTTCTCATGTGTCTGAAAAAGGTAAAACAGAGTTAATTGGTTTTTATTTTTCAAAAATGAGTGAAACATGTATAAGTTGTCATAGCACTTATGCGACACACAAATTCCCATCCTTCAAACCTAAAGAAAAACAGAGAGACCATCACCACTAAGTAATGTTTGTATTAGGGTTTAGTTAATAAATTGTCAGTGACCCATGTGTTGATGATGTATAATCGACATTAGAAATTCATAGAGCAACAATAATAATGACACAGAAATTTATTGGTGAGGCAGGTTACGATCATGAGTCGACTGATTCTACAGGAGTCTTATTCTGTAATTTAGGTACGCCAGCGGCACCTACAACTGGTGCGGTGCGTCACTTTCTGCGTGAATTTCTTTCTGATCCACGCGTTGTTGAGATCCCTCGCCCGATTTGGTGGGTGATTCTTAACTTTGTAATTTTACCATTTCGACCACGCCATGTAGCAAAGGCGTATGCCAGCGTATGGATGAAACGTGGTTCACCACTGATGGTGATTAGTGAAGATCAACGTGATGCATTGGCTGTTGAGTTAAAAGCGCAAATAGGTACAGATGTACCCGTTGCCTTAGGCATGTGTTACGGCGAGCCATCTATCTCACAAGCGCTGCAGACATTGAAAAAGCAGGGCGTTCGTCGATTATTAGTATTACCAGCCTATCCGCAGTATTCAGGTACAACAACGGCAGCTGTTTTTGATCTTGTTAGCAAAGAGTTACAACATTGGCGTTGGATACCCGAGGTTCGTACCATTAATGACTATCATGATGATCCACGTTATATAGAAGCACTTGCCAACAGTGTGCAAGAGTTTAGGCAACAAAATTCAACGAGCCAGCGTTTGTTGATGTCATTTCATGGTTTGCCTGAGGCGATGTTGTTGGCGGGTGATCCTTATTATTGTCAGTGTCAAAAGACAGCGCGTTTATTAGCTGAAAAACTCGGTTTGTCAGAACAAGAATGGGCGATTAGTTTTCAATCTCGTTTAGGTAAGGCTAAATGGCTACAGCCTTATACGGATAAGACCTTAGAAAAATGGGCTAAAGAGGATGTTGAATCTGTTGACGTGATTTGCCCTGGGTTTTCAGCCGATTGTCTGGAAACGCTTGAAGAAATGGCGATGCAGAACCGCGATGTGTTTTTAGAACATGGTGGTAAACAGTACCAATACATTCCTGCATTGAATGCCAGTGATGCACATATTCAGTTATTTGCAGGTTTGGTACAGCAACATAGTCAAGGTTGGTCTAAAAATGGTCAAGATTTGAACAATTTAAGCCTTAGAAGCCAACGTGCACGTGATTTAGGGGCCAACAAGTAAGCCTAATACCCTGATAACAAACAGGAATGCTCATTAATCGTCTGTTTGGTGATTATTCTGCTATCATACGCTCCGCTATTTAGACCAGTTTAGAGGATTTACTATGTCTGAGAAACACCCGATTGTCGCAGTGACCGGTTCTTCCGGTGCAGGCACAACGACTGTCAAAGTTGCTTTTGAGCACTTGTTCCGTCGCGAAAATATTAAACCTTTGGTGATCGAGGGTGATAGTTACCACGCTTACGATCGTCAGGAAATGAAAGCCGCAATTGACAAGTTTGCAGAAGAAGGCAAACAACTAAGTCATTTCGGTCCAGAAGCTAACTTATTCGGCAAATTAGCGGATACGTTTAAAGAATACTCAGAAACGGGTGTTTGTGAACGTCGTTACTACTTGCACAGTGATGAAGAAGCGGCTGAGCATAATGAACGTTTAGGTTTAACTAATGTTCCTGGCCAGTTTACACCTTGGGAAAAGATCACTGAAGATACTGATCTTTTATTCTACGAGGGTTTACACGGTGGAGCGATTGATGGCGACACTAATGTTGCTGCCAACACTGATTTGTTAATTGGTGTAGTACCGATTGTAAACTTGGAATGGATTCAAAAAATCCACCGTGATACTAGCCAACGTGGTTACTCTGCTGAAGCTGTTACTGACACAATCTTGCGTCGTATGCATGATTACGTACATTTCATTACGCCTCAGTTCTCACAAACGGATATTAACTTCCAACGTGTACCAACGGTTGATACATCTAACCCGTTCATCGCACGTGACATCCCTACACCGGATGAAAGCTTTATTGTGATTCGCTTTAAAGATCCTAAGAAAAGCTGTGTTGACTTCCCTTACTTGCTGAACATGATTGATGGTTCATTCATGTCACGTCGCAACTGTATTGTTGTACCAGGTAGCAAGATGGGTTTTGCAATGGAACTGATTCTTGGACCTGTCATCCATGATATGATGGAAAAACAACGTAACAGTTAATTTGTTTGTTGTTTATAAAAAGGCGGCTATTTTAGCCGCCTTTTTTATTGCTTCGAATTACTTTTCCGATGCTAAGAACACGCTTGGTTCGTTCAAAATGTGTCGGAAAAGTAATTCGAATAGCCTCGTTGGGTTGAGATGGTTTGTTATTATTTGAGAGAGTGCATTTTTAAATTTTGCTAAAAACTTTTCAAGTGTTTACGCGTTGCTTACCTTGTTTCTCATTAATGCTGAGTAAAATAATTATTCCTATCACAAAGAACACCAACGTAGTTAAAATGCTGTCGCGATGATTGCCGTTGTTTAACCAGTTAATGAGTCCGTAACTGAGAGGTCCAATGATTGCGGCGAGCTTCACGCACATTCCCCATAAGCCAAAGAATTCACCATAATGTCCAGCAGGGCTGAATAAACCAACTAACGCACGGCTTGCAGACTGTGAAGCACCAAGTGATAAGCCAATCAGGTTTGCCGCCAACCAAAATGTATTGATGTCTTGGCTTGACCAAGCCGTAAAAATGGCAATGCACCACAATACAAGTGTCAATAATAAAGTTCTGATCGATCCTATTTTATCTTGTAAGTGTCCAAAGCCAAATGCACCGATAGCCGCGGTAATATTGACGATACCAATTAATATTATGTTTTGTTTGGTATCAAAGCCCATTACTTGTTCAGCATAAACAGCCGCAAGTATAATAACGATATAGATCCCCGATTGAAAAGAAATGATCGCAATCATGAATCGTCGCAACTCGGGGTAATTGTGCAATGATTTGATTGTTTTTATAACACGTTTAAAAGCATTGCTAGCAATATGATCTTGCCTGATGCTGGTATGGCCACGCTCTTTTAGATAAAGCATTGTGGGTATGGTTGCTACAGCAAAGAACAGTGCAACAATAAGCATTGTTACGGGTACATAGTCAGTCGCTGTTTGTCCGGCTGACTCAGCCCAAATCACATAAGCCATGCATAGGGCAAGTGCCACCAGTCCACCTAAAAAACCAATCGACCAACCAACACCGGATAAGCGTCCGATATCTTCATGGGGTGTGAGCTCGGGGAGAAAGGCGGCAATTAAGTTTTCACCGGTGGCGAACATAAAATAAGAGATAATAATAAATACGGATGCCATGGCGATGTCGCCAGGTTCAGGTATGGCGAGTAAGGCAGTAAAAATAATGCAGCCTGCGGTAACGATGAATAATAATTTTTTACGTGCCCGATGAATATCAGCATAGGCGCCAATAATGGGTGCAGAGAATAATACCAGTAAATTGCCAATTGCGATGGCAAGTGTCCAGAACAAAGTCGCTTCGGCAGAATTGAAACCATTGTTCATTGCGATGGTCGAAACGAAGTAAGCATTGTATATGGTGGTGAGTACGACGGTTGTGTAACCAGAGTTAGCAAAATCGTATAAGATCCATGCAAGTTTTTCACGGCGTGTTGCGGGAATAGAAGTGTTAGTATTGTCGTTTAGCATGGTCGTATTATTATAATTTTTATTGCGTATCTAACGCGTTATTATTTTGAGGTGTATATGAAACGGTTTTTAGTATTATTGGTATTAATGTTTTCGCAGACCCTGGTGATGGCTGCGCCTATTTATGTTGAACATGACTGGTTAGCTAAAAATCTTAAGCAAGACAACATCGTTGTTGTCGATATGACCAGTGATGGTGTTCAGTACTTACGTTATCACATTCCGGGTGCGGTTAGGTTGTCTTATCAAGACATTGTGATGAAACGTAAAGATAAGGTTTCAGTACGTTTACCTGACTCGCAGTTGAATAAAGTATTGGGTAGCTTCGGTATTACGACAGATAAACATGTAGTCATTTATGATGACATGGGTGGGTTAAATGCAGGGCGTTTATTTTGGGAGTTAGAACGTATTGGTCATGCCAATGTATCCGTTCTACGTGGTGGTTTAGTGAAATGGGTATTGGAAGGGCATCGGGTTGATAATGTATCTGTTAACCCATTAGCAAAACCGCATAAATCTGCAGGCAAGGGGCGTAATAACGAAGCAACGTTGGATGATATTAAGAACAATCAATCTGCTCAACTGTTAGATGTGCGTTCTTTGGAGGAGTATGTCGGTCATCCTCGTTACCCGCGTAGTGGACATATCCCCAATGCTAAATGGTGGCCCTGGGAAGCGAATGTCGACTTTGAACATGGTTTTGTACCGCGTAGCGAATCTGTATTACAGGGCGAGTTAAGTAAATTGGGTGTGAAGGATAAAGATAAACCTTTGATTGTGTACTGCCGTTCAGGTCATCGTGCGAGCCAAAGTTACTTAACTTTACGAGGCTTAGGCTACACCAATGTGAAGCTTTATGATGGTTCAATGTCCGAGTATGAAAAACAGCGTAATTTGCCATTAGAAAAGGGCAAATAAGCCTAAAGGTCTAGCCAGAACGGACGTTACAGCAGGGAAGGCAATGAAAATTGCCCGACCTGACGTGTAACGATGGGCTTTTGACCATGGCGATAAATTCAGTATTGGCAACTGGTGTACAAGGTATTCAGCGTGGTTTGGAAAGTGCCCGTGAAAATGCCCAGAAGATAGCCAGTTTTGGTACTACCAGTGAGAACACGTCACTTTCCGGTCTTGCTGAACCTTTGGTGGCATTAAGGCAAGATTTAGCTCAGGTACAGGCATCTGCTGAAGTGGTTTCAACGGTTGATGAGCTACTTTCCAGTTTGTTTCGTGACCTTAACGAAGATAAATAGCTTAAATTGGTAAAAATACAGCGGTTGCAAGCCGTTGTATGATGTTCTTTATACGCCGGCGTGAGCTTTCTGCAATAATTTTTGCCATGGTGTCTTGTGTGGCAACTAATTTCCCGAATAAACGTTCAAAACTCAGGTTTGATATACCCGTGTCCATGCTGTTTGTGATGAGCAGTAACTGTCCCTTGTTATCCTTAAAATTACTGAGTCTCCACACCGCAATTTCAATATTTCTAGCTGAATTGTAGAGTTTCTGTGGATCCAGTTCGTCAAAGAAGAAGAATTCAGTCTTATTACTATAGGCGCTATGAATCATCGAACGAAGCCCTGAAGTGAAATTTGCTACTCGATCGCCAGCAAACTCTTCATTGAGACTTAACTTTATGTTTTTAATCGCTTTTATACTAGATACTGTAGCATTCTTTTTGATTTTAAATAGTTGTTCAACACATTGCTCAATTTTAGGGGTACCTCCCTCGCAATGGCGTGGATTTCGTCGGTAGAGCTTGTATGCGAGCTCTTTTAAATACTTATCAATCTGACGTAGGTGTATATCAGCAACCGTATCTATATCGCTCTTAGCGAGGTAGCCAATTTCTGATTCTGGTTGGTTTTTGTCTAAATTTTGCGGTGTTGTAGTGCTGCAAGCACTTAAAAATAAGGAAAAAATTAGAATTGTAAGGCGATACGGCATAAAAGCACATTTTTGATATTGTTATAGCGATATTCTAACTGCCTAAGAGAGCTAAAGAAAAGCCCATTTATGCCGACTCCCTATCATAGCCAGCTGATATTGGTTTGGTACAACGCATTGTGCGTTGAACAGCGTCTCTGAGAAGGCATAATTAGGTATAGATAACAACAATGGTTGATTCCTCAAAAACGTCTGATGCACAGTACCTTGAGAATTGTGGTGGGGTCGATGAGCTGGTAATACAGCATGCGACTTTAGTGAAGCGAATTGCTTATCACTTAAAGGCAAGGCTACCAGAATCGGTTCAAGTCGATGATTTGATTCAAGCTGGTATGATCGGTTTGATTGAAGCAGGTCGTAATTACGATTCTGGGCATGGTGCGCGCTTTGAAACTTATGCCGGTATTCGCATTCGTGGTTCGATGTTGGATGAACTACGTAAGAATGATTGGGCGCCGAAATCAGTGCACAAAAAAGCCCGTGATTTGGCGGAAGCTATTCGGGTGATAGAAGGTAGAACCGGCCGTGATGCTCGTGATCAAGAAATTGCTCAAGAACTTGGCATTGATATGGATGAGTATTATCAAATTTTACAAGACAGTCATG
>JALTKP010000153.1 GCA_027078075.1 Gammaproteobacteria bacterium
CCAAGTTGATCGGCGAGTTCAGCGGCACGATCGCTGGCGGCTTGCAGGGCTTCCATGAATAAGGTTTCAAGACCACCTTCTTTTAATTTTTCTAGCGCGCGTTCTGTGGTGCCACCGGGAGAGGTGACTTTTTCTCGTAATAAAGCGGGATCGTCCGATGATTCCAGTGCCAGTTTTGAGGCACCAAATGCTGTTTGTACTGCTAGGCGACGGGCAATATTGGCATCTAGACCGAGTTGGATGCCGGCATTTTCCATTGCTTCAATGACATAAAAAATATAAGCAGGGCCACTTCCAGACAATGCGGTAACAGCATCGATTTGTTGTTCGTCCTCTAGCCAAACAGTAATACCAACCGCACGGAGGATTGATTCGGCACGTTCGCATTGCTCATTAGTGACCTGTGCGTTGGCAAACAGCCCAGCGGCACCACTTTGAACTAGGGCGGGTGTGTTTGGCATGCTGCGAACAACTGCAACGTCACCGCCAAGCCAATTGGATAAGTCACTACTGCGAATCCCAGCGGCTATTGAAATAATCAATGGCTGTTTACTTTGAACCGAGTCGGCAATTTGTTGCGTGACAACTTTCATCACCTGTGGCTTTACTGCTAGCACTAGAACGTCAACATTGCTGGCAATTTGAGTATTATCTGTTTCTGTCTGAATGCCAAAACTGGAGGCAAGTTGGCTGCGAGCATTGTCGTTGGGTTCGGCAACGCTGATGTTGGCAGCAGGGAACCCATCGTTGATAAGTCCGCCGATAATACTGGCAGCCATATTGCCGCCACCGATAAATCCTATTGAATAGTCATTCATATGTTCAACATACCTTAATTATGTGCGTGCGCCAAAAATAGCGGTACCAATACGAACCATTGTGCTGCCTTCGGCGATCGCGGATTCTAAATCATTACTCATCCCCATTGAGAGGGTGTCTAATTGGAAGCCTTGTTGGTTTAATTGTTCAAATAATTGCCTTAATTTTGCAAAAGCTTGTCGCTGCTGGGCAATATCATCCGTTGCTGCAGGTATTGCCATTAAACCCCTCAGTCTTAGTCTGGGTAACGACCTGACATCGGTAGCAAGTTGCATAACCTCACTAGCCATTATGCCTGATTTGCTGGTTTCACCACTGATGTTAACTTGGAGGCAAACTTGCAGAGGATCAAGTCCTTGTGGACGTTGATCGCTGAGCCTTTTAGCTATTTTTAGTCTTTCAACAGTATGTACCCAGTCAAAACACTCCGCTATATCTTTAGTTTTATTAGATTGAATTGCACCAATGAAGTGCCAACAAAGTGCTGGAAATTCATCTTTTAGGCTATGAATCTTAGGAAGCGCATCTTGTAGGTAATTTTCACCAAAATGTTCTTGTCCAGCTGAGATGGCAGCACGAATATCCTCGACTGGGCGCGTTTTGCTGATTGCGAGTAATGTTATCTCGATTGGATCACGGTTTGCCGCGCTGGCGGCGGCTATTATTTGTTGCTGTACAAGCTCAATATCTTGTGCGATGTTGCTCATGTCAAACTCTGCAGGTGCGCTATACTGTAAGGGATTTGCTGAATCATTAGCTTTATTATACTCAATAACAATAAATTCTGTCCCTAAGGGAGGATTGCATGGATATCGCAGAATTACTGGCTTTCGGTGTTAAAAATGATGCATCGGATTTACATTTATCAGCTGGTTTACCCCCAATGATTCGAGTCGATGGCGATATACGCCGAATCAATGTCCCTGCACTTGAGCATAAACAGGTTCATAGCCTGATTTACGACATTATGAATGATAAACAGCGTAAGGATTATGAAGAATTCTTTGAAACTGATTTTTCGTTCGAGATTCCTGGTTTAGCACGTTTTCGTGTTAATGCCTTTAACCATAATCGTGGTGCGGGCGCAGTCTTTCGTACTATTCCATCGCGGATTATGAGTCTAGAAGAACTCGGTTGTCCGGCTGTATTTAAGGAAATTTCGGATGTACCACGTGGGATTGTATTGGTTACTGGGCCAACTGGTTCGGGTAAATCTACTACCTTAGCGGCGATGGTCGATTATAAAAACGACAATGAGTTTGGGCATATCTTAACTGTTGAAGATCCCATCGAATTTGTTCATGAAAGTAAAAAATGTCTGGTAAACCAACGTGAAGTTCATCGTGATACATTAGGCTTTAATGAAGCACTACGTTCTGCTTTACGTGAAGATCCAGATATTATTCTGGTCGGCGAAATGCGAGATCTAGAAACAATTCGGCTCGCCTTATCTGCTGCGGAAACAGGACACTTAGTTTTTGGTACATTGCATACTAGTTCAGCGGCAAAAACCATTGATCGTATTATTGATGTATTCCCAGCGGCAGAAAAAGACATGGTGCGTTCCATGTTATCGGAATCATTGCGTGCAGTTATTGCACAAACATTGATTAAGAAAATTGGTGGCGGGCGTATTGCGGCACATGAAATTATGATTGGTACACCCGCAATTCGTAACTTGATTCGTGAAAATAAAATCGCTCAAATGTATTCTGCAATTCAAACTGGTCAGGGTATCGGTATGCAGACCTTAGATCAGTGTTTGAAAGACTTGGTTGGTAAGGGACAGATCACGGTACAAGATGCGCGGATGCGTGCAGCTAATAAAGATCAATTTTTAGCTTAACTGGAGAAGAGGGTAAGCCAGAATGGAATTTGAATCGTTATTAAAATTGATGGTGCAAAAAAATGCATCGGATTTGTTTATTACGGCAGGGATGGCGCCATCATTAAAAATTAATGGCAAACTTACGCCAGTGACGAAAACATCACTGACGCCTGCACAAGCTAAAGAGACTGTTTTTAGTATTATGAGTGAGGCTCAAAAAGATGAGTTTACTCAACATAGTGAATCTAATTTTGCTATCTCCGCCTCGGGTATTGGACGTTTTCGTGTGAGCGCATTTATTCAGCGCAACCATGCAGGTATGGTTTTACGTAAAATTGAAACGCATATTCCAACACTGGAAGAATTACGTTTACCCGCGGTAATAAAAAATCTCTCCATGACGAAACGTGGGTTGGTGTTATTTGTCGGCGGTACTGGTACGGGTAAATCTACTTCTCTTGCCGCAATGATTGGTTACCGGAATAAAAATACAACAGGTCACATTGTTAGTATTGAAGATCCAATTGAATACATTCACCAACATGACGGATGTATCATTACTCAGCGCGAAGTAGGTTTAGATACCGAATCATTTGAAGTGGCATTGAAAAATGTTTTACGCCAAGCACCTGATGTGATTTTGATTGGTGAAATTCGCACTCGTGAAACCATGGAACACGCAATTACCTTTGCAGAAACCGGACACCTTTGTTTAGCAACGTTACATGCGAATAATGCTAACCAAGCATTGGATCGTATTATTAACTTTTTCCCTGAAGATCGTCGAAATCAATTGCTGATGGATTTGTCACTGAACCTGAAGGGTATTATTGCTCAGCAATTGATCCCAACACCGGATGGTAAGGGTCGACGTGCGGCGATTGAAGTTTTAATTAACACACCACTGGCTGCGGATATTATTCGTAAAGGTTCTATTCACGAGCTGAAAGAGCTTATGCGCAAATCAAATCAAAATGGTATGAAGACTTTTGATCAGGCGCTTTATGATTTATATACATCGGGCGAAATTACTTACGAAGATGCCATTCATTCAGCTGACTCTGCGAACGAATTACGCTTAATGATTAAACTGGGTGACGAAGAAGCGGTTGAAAAAATGGATAGCGCGATTGGTGGGATGTCATTGGTTGAAGATGAGAACAGCCCCGGTGGTGGCGGCGGGATGCTGGGTTAAAAAAATTATGATACTTTTTCAATCTCTGAATACTGCTCAACATGTAAATCATTTTCAAGAGCCTGTAAGGCTTCAAGTACTTTTAATGACTTTTCACTTAGATTTTGAATTAAATTAGTTAGTTCACCCATTTCACAATGATTTTGTGCGGCTACAAGTAATTCTTTACCAATGTTATGCAGTTTAATATGTGGCTGTTCTAGTTGAGAATAGCTTTGCATATGCTGAAAAACTCGTCCGGTATTGTAGTACCATTTGCCAAGTTTACAACAGGTATGTTCTAGTTCCGGTAGACCTCGAAGGTTTTTTAATTCTCTTTTTTCATCAGAACTATGTAAGAAAAGAGCAGTATCAATTAAAGTTTTACGCCATTGAATATGATCTAATTGAGCCATGTATAAAAGCCCAATAGGCATAGCGGGTAGATTGTTAAAGTTTTTTAAGAATGGGATGAACTCATGCAAAGGTAATGGTTTGCTTATCCAGTAACCTTGGCCAATTTTGCACCCATACTCTTGTAATACACGATAGGTTTCTTGATCTTCAATGCCTTCGGCAACAACATCCATATTCAGTTGGTGTGCCATTCGGATGCTGGCTTGAAGAATTTCACGATCTTTAGTTGAATCATCAAGGCCTTTTATAAACTTTTGATCTATTTTTAAAATAGAGAAAGGCCATTTACTTAGCTCTACAAGTCCGGAATGTCCGGTGCCAAAATCATCCATCGCAATAGGAATGCCAATATTGGCTAATTTGTTAAGACATCCCTTAGCTTGAACCTCATCGACTAGAATTGTTTCGGTTACTTCTATTTCAATTTTAGATGGATCAATAATTCGGCTATTGACGGCATCAATAATGATATCAGTGAGTGTGTTGTCGTAAAAATCTTTCCCTGATGTATTAAATGAAACGCTGATGTTTGAATTCACCGCGTTGATAATAGCGAAATCAATGACTAATTTTTGAAATACATATTTGGTGATTTCTTGAATAAACTGGCTTTGTTCGGCAATGGGGATAAAATCCATGGGTGGAACAATCGTGCCATCCGGTTTTATCCAACGAATTAAAGCTTCTGCACCACAGAGTTCACCTGTAATCATTGATACTTTGGGCTGGTAATAGAGTGCAAACTCTTGGCTAATGAGAGCTTGTTTCATATCTGACAGAGATATGTTTTGCTTTTTTTGCATGAATAAACCCTAAATTTATATAAAAACTCTAATATTTAATTGGTGAACAAAATATCTATCGGTCAAATTAGAAAATTCTAAAGTAAAAAGTAGGTGATTATTGGGATAGAGAGAGCTACAACCTTGATAAGATCATGGTTTCCGAATTAAACCTATTGATTCAATAAGTACAGTAGTTGTTACGTACGAGAATAAAGTTTAGCTAATGCCATGAAATGGTTGCGCGTAGCGGTGTGATATCAGTTTAACATAGAGCATAAGACATTTAGTTTTCTAAATACTGATTTGATAATAAAAACCAACCTCGCCTTATAGCAAGGTCGGTTTTTATAAAATCTATATGCTTTTTAGTTTACTTTTTCTTCTTGAAACACCGAAGAAGCCAAGCAGTGCAGAACCAAATAACCACGCAGCTGCAGGCACTGGTACCGTAGAAACATTCAAACTTACGTTATCGACAGTTGAATTAAAAAACAAAAGATCATCTTGTTCTTCAAAACTGATTCGAATAGCTTGTCCTGATAGTGGTTGCAAGAGAGCTGTTAGGTCAAATGAACGTGAAGTGACACCGGTATTAGTATCACCAGGGTTTGTAGAAAAAACCTCAGATATAAGTGCCCCAGCTAAATCCTCAATTAGAACTCTCCATTCTTGATTGGGGTCAGAAAAGGTACTAGCTTGGTTAATTATTATGTCATCCCAACTAAAAATTATTGAACTAAAAGAATTTGGTAATAATATATCTTGAAATAAATCATGGAAGCCAGGTCCGTCTTGAGAACTAACGGCATCAAAGTTTCCAGTTATTGGAGCTGCTGCTGTTGTGTCACCTGGAGGGTCAAAAGTACCATCATTTATATTCCATGCACCAGAACCCGTATTTACAATATTCCAACCTGTAAAGTCCCCGGTTTCGAAGCCGCCATTAACAACAAGATCGGTTGTAATTGCTTGCGCGCTTGAACTTAGGACCAGGAAACTTATAAATATATAATGTTTTATATTTTTTAGAAGATTTATTTTTAGTGATGTTATGATATCCATGGTATAGATCATCCTTGTATAATTTTAATTATTAGCTTTTCAGAATAGCACTTAATAGAAGTTATCGTAATAGCCCGATCGGGTCATATTTATTGGGAATAGCCGCTTTATGGATACAAGCGGGGAGGTCTCTTACTTAGTTATAAAATATTTTTTTCGCATCAAACACAGGCCCATCAACACACACTCGTTGCATAGCCGGACCATTATCAGTTTCAACTTTGACTACACAACCTGCGCAACCACCGACGGCACAGGCCATAAATTCTTCGAGTGATACCTGACAAGGGAGATCGTATTCGGTAGCGAGTTTGGCGACTGCTTCGAGCATAGGATGCGGGCCACAGGAGAAAACTTCGACTTCACTGCGCTGTTGTTCATCTAAACCATCCAGCCATGCACGAGCAAGATCTGTTACGTAGCCTTCGAAGCAACCGGGATAGCCTTGTAGACTAGCAAGTCGACAAGCGATGCCCCAATCTTCCATCAGAGGCATGGTGCCAATTACATCGGGAGCGAGCCCATTAATAATGTGTTGAGAAGGTTGTACCTTGAAAGGGAAGGGTACTTCTGAACCAAGAATGACAAATGGCTCGATATCTTTATTATTTCTTAAATGATCCGCAATAAAGACCATCGGTGGCATGCCTACACCACCACCTATCAGTAGTGGGCGTTTTTTATTGGGGTTTAAATTGAATCCTTTGCCGATAGGACCCATCAGACTAAGAGTTTCACCAACTTGTCGTTCACCTAATGCACGTGTGCCTTCACCCAGTGCTTTGTAAAGCAAGGTGACTTCACCCTGCTTGGCATCAGTGCGCATAATGGAAATAGGTCGTCGCATGGGCAGGCGTTCAGCACAGCGAATATGCACAAAGCTGCCAGGTTGGGCTTCGGCAGCCGTTTTAGGGGCATGTAAACGCAGAATAAATTGATCGCCATCAAAGGCTTGGTGGTCGAGGATTTTGGCATCTTCAACATGAATAGTATTGCGATTAGGATCAGTCATGATTGCTACTAAAAATAAGTTGTCCGTTGACAAGGGTGCTGGTTGCACGACCCTGCATTTCCCAGCCTATAAAGGGTGTGTTATGCCCCGCGCTGTTGAGGTTGTCGCTGCTAACGAGCCAGCTCATATTTGGGTCAAACAGGCAAATATCGGCAATAGCGCCGATACTCAGATGGCCTTGTTCAAGACCTAGAATAGTGGCAGGCATATAAGTAATATTATTAATTGCCTGTGACAAGCTCATGAGTTTTTCATCGGCAAGTCGTTTTACTAAGGGTAATAAAGTGTCGAGCCCAGATAACCCCGGTTCGGTATCAGGGAACGGTGCTTGTTTGGCATCGGGTTCATGCGGTTGGTGGTCGGAGCAAATTGCATCGATTACACCTTGCTTAACTGCGTCACGTAAGCCATCACGGTCTCGTTCACTGCGTAGTGGCGGTATCAAATGGCAAGCACTGTTGTAGTCACGGATATCAATATCGGTGAGATAAAGATGATGCACGGCGACATCTGCAGTGACTTTTACGCCATCGTGCCGAGCACGTGCAATCATATTGGCGGCACGAGCGGTTGATAATTGGCTGAAATGCGCGCGTACACCGGTTTGTTCTATGAGCTCTAAGTGGCGAGCCACGGCAACTGTTTCTGCTGCTTCAGGTATGCCCGGCAGCCCCAGTCGTGATGCTAATGCACCCTCATGCACGCAGCCTTTGTTACTCAGCCCATTATCATCAGGGCGAATAAACACCGTTAAATCATGGGTGGCGGCATATTCAAAAGCACGCCGTAGTACTAAGGAATTCGGTACTGGCTTGTTGGCATTACTCATACCAACAACGCCTGCCTTTTTAAGACTGAGCATTTCACTAATGAGTTCACCATCAAGATTACTGGTGAGCGCACCCAGCATATGCAAGCGTGACATATTAGCTTCGCGTGCTTTGAGGTGAATGAGCTCAACAATGGCAGGGGAGTCAATTACCGGCTGTGTATCGGGTGGGCAAACCAAGGTGGTAATACCTGATTTTGCAGCAGCAGTGGTTTCACTGGCAATGCTTGCCTTGTGCACTTGCCCGGGTTCACGGATGCGTGCCGATAAATCAATCAGGCCGGGGCAAACAATTTGCTGTTCTGCATTAATCGTTTGATCCGCGTTGAAACCATCGGGGGCTTTACCAATAGCCTGTACTTTTCCTTCGGCAATCCAAAGGTCGGTGACGCTATCAATGTCATTGGCTGGATCAATTAGATGTCCACCCTTGATATGGATACGGCTCATGATGCGCTACTCCCATCAGGATTACGCATGGCCATTGCCATGGCGGACATTCGTACCGCAATGCCATTACTGACTTGCTGCAGAATGACGGAGTGCGAACCGTCTGCGACAGCCGAGTCCATTTCAACACCGCGGTTGATAGGGCCAGGGTGCATTACGATGGCATCCGGTTTGGCGAGTGCCAAACGGGCTTCGGTCATGCCATAGAGTTTGAAATATTCGTGTTCAGTCGGGATAAAGGCACCGTGCATCCGCTCACGTTGTAGTCGCAGCATGATGATAACGTCGACATCTTTGATGCCCTCGTCAATATTTTGGTAAACCTGCACGCCCATTTTTTCGATACCAACAGGCAGCAGTGTCTGCGGTGCAATTACGCGAAGTTCGCCAACGCCTAGTGTATTGAGGGCATGTATTTGTGAACGAGCAACCCGTGAATGCATTAAATCACCGACGATGGCGACGCGTAATGATGGAAAATCAGGTTTGTGTTGGCGGATGGTGAACATGTCTAGCATCGCCTGAGTAGGGTGCTCATGACTACCATCACCGGCATTAAGCACACTGACGTGCTTAGGCACATGGTTAGCAATAAAGTGTGCGGCACCGCTGCTGCCGTGTCGGACGACGAACATATCTACGTGCATGGCTTCGAGGTTGCGCAACATATCTAGCAGGGTTTCGCCCTTACTACTACTGGAAGCACTGATGTTGATATTGAGCACATCGGCTGAGAGTCGTTTCGCAGCTAATTCAAAGGTGGTGCGTGTTCGTGTGCTGGGTTCGAAGAAAAGATTGGCAATAGTATGGCCTTTGAGTAGCTCAAATTTCTTTTCCGCGCTGGTGGTGAATGATTCAGCTGTATCGAGAATTTGTGTCAGGACGGTTTTGGGTAAGCCCTCGATCGCCAGAAAATGACGGAGTTTGCCTTGTGGATCCAATTGGATATTTCCCGGTCTAAGCTTGACCGGTTGGCTGGGCTGGGCTTGCGTTTCTACTTTCGACATTAGGCGCAATTATGGCAGGACTTATGCGCTTTGTCTGCAAGATTTTTAAAAGAGATTTAAGATTGTGTGCCAAGCCAACTTTGCAGGATGATTCGTGCCGCCTCCCGATCAATATCTGCTTTGTCGGCGTCATTTCCTAATGCTTCTTCGGCTTCAACAGAACTGAGCCTTTCTTCGGCTTCATGAACGGGTAGGTGAAAACGCCCTTCGAGTTGACGAACGAATTTGCGAGCAGCGAGAGTCATAGGTTGCTCTTTGCCATCCATGTGCACAGGAATACCGACGACCAACGCGTTGGGCTGCCATTCTTTGATGAGTGCTTCGATACTAGGCCAGTCAGGTTTGTTATTTCGACTATGAAGCGTAATTAAAGCGGTTGCGGTGCCGGTTAAGGATTGACCCACTGCAACACCAGTGCGTTTTTCACCAAAATCAAAACCCAGCAGGGTTTGCGGAGCCGCCATTAAGCGTGACCAAAACTGTCAGAGAGTGTATTGAGATCAATGCCTAATGAAGCCGCGGCAGCGGTCCAACGATTTTCGATTGGTGTATCAAAGATAATAGCGCTGTCAGCGGGACAGGTTAACCAGGCATTTTCAACTAGCTCATGTTCAAGTTGTCCTTCACCCCATCCAGCATAACCTAGTGCAACGAGCGAGCGGTCAGGACCTTTGCCATCGTTTAATGCTTGTAGGATATCTCGAGAAGTCGTGACAGCAATGGTTTCTGTGACCTCTAGCATAGAGTCCCATTCCCCTGCGGGTTCATGTAGCACAAAGCCTCGATCAGTTTGGACAGGGCCACCAAGATAAACTGGCGTTGCACCGAGTGCTTCGTTTTCGTTGCTCATTTGCATATGGGTGAGAACATCACTGAGAGAAATATCCAGAGGCTGATTAATCACAATGCCCATGGCGCCTTGTTCATTGTGTTCACAGATGTAGGTTACGCTGTGAAAGAAATTGGGATCAGCGAGCGCAGGCATCGCGATAAGAAAATGGTTATTTAAATAATTGTCGCTTGTCATGCTCTAAGTATTAGTCAGTAAAGCGAAACAGGCAAGGGGCAAATTTATCTTGAATAAAGGCTGTTGCCATCCTGAAATATCCATGTACGCGTGATATAGAGTAAATCGGTTTCACGGCGTATGTTTTCTGGGAAAGGTGCATAGGGTGAAGCAAGACGTACAATTCGTTTTGCGGCATCATCAAGCAGTCGGTTGCCAGAAGGACGATCAATTGAAACTTCTTTAAGTGTGCCATTGGGTTTAAGCACAACGGTCATTGTTAGTTTGCCACTGAGTTTTCGTTTGCGAGCTTCTTCAGGGTAATTAATGCGACCTATCCGTTCGACTTTTTGACGCCATGAATCCTGATAAGCAGCATATTTGAATTCACTGGTACTGGCAGTGATATATTTTGTGCGTTTTTTACTTTTGTTGGCCATGCGAAATTCTTCAACTTCGGCGCTGGCAGCCGCCATTTGAAAGGCTCTCGACATAAGGTTTGTAACATTAGGTTTTTTAGCATCTTCACGTGGTGTTTGTTTTCGTGAGTCGATAGAGGTTTTAGATTTATCTGCAAGCATGACTTCACGTTGTTTTTTTTCTATGCGTTTTTGTTGCTGTTTAATCGCAATGCTATTTTTAGGCGCAGTGCCCTGTGTTTGGTGTGGTGTTTTAATCGCTTCGTTACGTAGCGCTTGTGGTCGTTTAACGTCATCGGTATTGCCGCTACCCTGTTGATTGGCCTGTGCAAGATATTGTGGATTCTCATCGGGTGGTGTTTCACTACGTGATTGAACTAACGTAATTTCCATCGTTAGAACGGGATCTTTATTCTTGAAAATTTCATTGCTAAAACTAATACCGAGAATGATGATGGCATGAATCGTTACTGCAAAAAACAGCGTCAGCCCAAGTCGGTCGACGGCTGTGATTTTAGGGGCAGCTTGGTTTGTTAAAATAAATTCACTCATGTGTTTATTGGGCTATTTACTCGTTCAAGTATCTTGCTGACCAGTATACCGCCGAGTGTGCCGGAGATCAGTGCTGCTGTCAGTAAAATCGGTAATAAAGTGAATAATGACGTATGTGGAATAAATAATAAATACGCGGTAACAACTTGTGCAGAAATATGTGCCATCGCAGCAAGAATAGACAGCCCTACGGGGCCAAAGGGTTTGCCAGGGCAATGCCACGCAATGCCCAGCACCGTGAGGCTGGCAATCGCACCGGCAAGGCTCATGGCGAAAGTGGGAGAAAGGAAGCTGCCCAATAATAAACTTGCCGCAATAACACGAATTAAGGTGACATTTGCCGCTAATGACCAACCATGACGGATTAATACGTATAGCGTAACTAAATTAGCTAAGCCAGGTTTGATGCCGGGGATGGGTGAAGGCAAAGCACTTTCTAATAAATGAATGGTGATAGCTAATGCGGCAAAACCGGCAATGAGTTTGTCGTTATACCCCATTGGTATTTGTGTGAGATTAGAAGATGATGGCATCATAGTTGGCTTTTGATTGTTTACTACTTAGCTGGACGCTAATGAGGTTTGGTAGGCAAGCGGTGACATCGCCTCCATGATTATGCCAGCCACTCTGAATGCAAATTTTATTGCGACAAGGTGACGTTGTAAAACGAATTTTACCATCTTTTACTTCAAGCGTACTGATACCCAAACTACCTTTAATCTGGTGAACTTTAGCTTCGTCGAGATTAATTAATAAGGGATCTTGTTGACTACTTTTTACGATCGCATAATTTGCTGGGGTTGATTGCCAAAAATAAGAATAGCTTGAAATAATAGCAACAAAGCTAAATATGAATAGAATTTTGTCCGCAGTTGTAAATAGTGAAGTAATTCCAGAGCGGATCATTACAAAGGGTTACTCAATTTAATGGTAGGTTGTTTAATTGTAAATTTAATTCGTTTTGCCATGGCAGGATTCATATGAACATCACCATTACTGGCAATCAGCATGACATATTTTATGCCCATTACTTTTGCGATTGCATGCCATTTTTCTGGCCCAGCAATAAATAGTGCCGTTGAGGCTGCATCGGCCGTTGCAGCATTAGAATGAATTACTGTAACTGAGCGTGATTTGTTAGCAGGGTAGCCGGTTCGCGGGTCGATGATGTGGTGATAACGTTTACCATCGCTTTCAAAATAACGTTCATAGTCACCGGAGGTAAAAACACTTTCATCACCAGAGATCTCAATGGCAGCAAAAATGCCATCGGCTCTTGGATTACGTATGCCTATACGCCATGGTTGTCCATTTTTATTACCAATGGCGCGGAGATCACCGCCGGCATTAATAATCGCATTTTTAATACCAAATTCTTTTAGATGCTCAATAGTAGCATCTACCGCAGCTCCTTTAGCAAAAGCACCAAAATCAAGTTGTATGTTTTCGTTAGTCCCGAACATACTTATACCTTTAAATTTTACGTCACTCATTTTGGGTAAGTTTTTAAGGAATGCTTGTATATCTTCACCTTCTGGTGGTTCGATAATTTCATCTAAATTATCTTGATGAAAGCCCCATAGTTTAATTAGTTGACCAATGGCTGGATTAAACAGCCCCTGACTTTGTTCAGATAAAATTTGAGATTTTTTAATTAACGGCATGATCGATGGTGCAATGGGGAAAGGTGCACCAGTTTGAAGTAAGCTGTTTATGCGTTTTAGTGCGTTTGGCTTCCAAGGATGCCAAGTGTTATGCATGTAATTAAAGTCATCAAGTATCGCGCTATAAGCTTCTTCTGCTATTTTAGCATCGGCACCAACGATAGTAACTTCCACTAATGTTCCCATAGTGAAAACAGTTTCATGAAAGACTGGTGCGGGTTTAGAGCAAGCGCTGAGCGTAAATAAACTGGCTAATAAAATAAATTGGAATTTAAGCAAGATAGAAGAGTTCATGATAATTTATTTTCGATAGCATCCATTAACTGTCCGCTAATGTTTAAGTTAAATTGCTTGTCTAATTCACGTATGCAAGTTGGACTAGTACTGTTTATCTCGGTGAGGTAATCACCAATTACATCAATGCCGACAAACATCAATCCCATCTCTTTAAGTTTAGGGCCAACCTGCTTACATATTTCATAATCACGTTCACTAAGAGGAATGCCTTCACCACGACCACCGGCAGCGAGGTTGCCGCGTGTTTCGCCTTTGGCTGGGATACGAGCTAAAGCATAAGGCACTGGCTCACCATCGATGAGTAGAATGCGTTTATCGCCGGCACTAATTTCGGCAATAAAGCGTTGTGCCATTATGTAGCTGGTACCGTGGTGGGTCAGGTTTTCAATGATAACGCTGATATTAGGATCATCAGCTTTGACTCGGAAAATTGATGCGCCGCCCATTTCTCCAAGTGGTTTAAGAATAATATCACCATGTTCTGCGAGAAACCCACGAAGTGAATCTGCGCGTCGTGTGACTAATGACGGTGCTACACAGTCAGGAAAATCGGTTGCGAATAGTTTTTCATTGGCGTTTCTTATGCTGGCGGGCTTGTTTACGACCATGACACCAGCTTTTTCTGCTGTTTCCAGCAAATAGGTGGCATAAATGTACTCAACGTCAAAAGGTGGGTCTTTACGCATTAAAACCACATCGAGTGATGACAATGGTTGTACAACCGGCTCACCCAATTCGTACCAGTTACTGGTATTGTCACTCACTTGGAGAGTACGCATTCGTCCCATCGTTTGACCGTCTTTTAGCTCTAAATCAGCCATTTCCATGTAGAAAAGGGCATAACCACGATTTTGCGCTTCAAGTAGCATGGCAAAACTGCTGTCTTTGACTGTATTGATGGCCTCAATAGGATCCATCACGATTCCAAGTTGAATAGGCATTTTTTAATAGTAGCTCATGATGTGAGTTTTTATTACGCAGCATCCTAGCGCATTGGAGTGATTTTGGCACTGATAAAAACGATATCGACATTTTACTGGACGGATGGCGAATCAACGTCTTTAATTAGGTTTGAGTAGTGAAAATTCTGATTGTTGATGATTTAACTCTAAATCGAGGATAATTCCTGACTTTCATGAAAACGGATGTATTTTTTTTGAAAATCCATATTATTTGCAGTAACTTATGGATACTTCCTAGATTATGTGTTAAATGTTCATAGTGGACAGTCCACTACAAAAGAAATTGATGTAGGCGCCAAGGGGGAGTACGTGGCCAGCGATAATAAAACAAACGGTGATTTTGCCGGGCTTAATGTAATGGTAATAGACGATAGTAAGACGATCCGCCGAACTGCTGAGACATTACTCAAAAAAGCAGGCTGTGAGGTCATTACCGCAATAGATGGTTTTGAAGCGCTTGCCAAGATAGCCGATCACCGCCCAGATATTATTTTCGTCGACATTATGATGCCCCGTCTGGATGGCTATCAGACCTGTGCGCTTATAAAGAATAATGAAAATTATAAGAAGACCCCAGTAATTATGCTTTCAAGTAAGGATGGTTTATTTGATAAAGCACGGGGGCGTATTGTGGGTTCTGAACAATATTTAACTAAACCTTTTACAAAGCATGAGTTGTTGGGCGCCATAACCCGCCATGTGATTGAACATTGAAATAATAATATTGTAGGTTGGCAGCAAAGTTGTTTGTCAATATTGAGTAACAGGAGATTAAGAAAATGGCACGCATATTAATAGTGGATGATTCACCAACAGAAATCCACGTCCTCAAAACAATGCTCGATAAGCATGGCTTTGAAACATTTTCGGCTGAAAGCGGAGAAGATGGTGTTGTAAAAGCGGGTGAAGAAATGCCAGACCTGATATTGATGGATATTGTTATGCCAGGAATGAATGGATTTCAAGCAACGCGTAAAATTTCGAACACAGAAGAAACAAAGAATATTCCAATAATTATTGTAACAACCAAAGATCAAGAGACTGATCGTGTTTGGGGGCTTCGCCAAGGTGCAAAAGATTATTTAACCAAGCCGGTTGATGAAAAAGTGTTACTGGAAAAAATTACAACGCTGTTAGGCGGGTAAGGGATAGTTTAATAGATGCCTGCAACAGCTAAAAAAAATGATCCGTTAGAATTATTACACGCGATAGAGCAGCGTAGTTTAATAAATTCTAAAGGTCTTCCTCAGCAGGAAGATATAAAAGGTACTTCACTTGTTATTGGGTTTAGTGTTGCGGGTAAAAAAATGGTCACTCCTGTAGATGAAGTGACTGAGTTGTTAACTTACCCATCAATGTCTCGTGTTCCCGGCACCAAAAGTTGGGTAAGAGGTATTGCAAATGTGCGTGGTAATTTATTACCAATTATGGACTTAAAAGATTATTTAATGCGTGAGCCGACCGAATTGAATATCAATAGTCGTGTGTTGGTGGTCAGTCATAATGGTATTTTTGCTGGTTTGCTAGTTGATGAAGTTTTAGGGTTAAAACATTTTCAGGATGAAGAGTATTCACATAAATTGCCTGATGTAGATAACTTTTTAAAGAGTTACATGACAGGTGTTTATAATCAGAACAGTGAAGAGTGGGGGGTTTTTAGTATGCATGCATTAGCTAAAAGTCCGCTTTTCTTACAGGTTGCAGTATAAAAAATTAATAACTGTGAACCGCGACAATAATAAAAGCGGTGTTTTAACGCAGTAAGTTGGGAAGTCTAGGAGATGACGACATGAAGAACGTGATGACGGCGTTAGATTTTAAAAACATCGACACGCAAGATATGATTAAGATACTGGGTGCAGTGGTAGTAATTACCCTGATTCTTGCACTTAGTTTCTTTGGTTATAATGCAAACAAAGCGGCCTATGATACAGAATATTTAGGTTATGTTGGTGAGCAGCAAGTGCTTTCTCAAACAATGTCACGTTTTGCGGTGTCAGCATCGCAAGGTAATGAGAACGCATTTGGTCGTCTTAAAAAGGTGCGAGATCAGCTTGATACAAGTTTTGGCTATATAAGTAAAGGTAATCCAGCGACTGGTTTTGAACCATCGCCTATTGAAGTTAGCGTTCAGTTAAAGACAGTTGGTAGAACTTGGAATGAATACCGCGAAAATGTGGATGCTATTCTTGCGCGTAAGGATGCGATCCTTTCTCTAGGGCAATCTGTACAAGCTATCTCCGATAATATCCCAAGCTTGTTAGCCTTATCAGATGAAGTGGTTGGCATCTTAATTGAAACGGGTGCTTCACCATCACAGATTTACATTGCTAGTCGTCAGTTAATGTTAACTCAACGTATTGCGAATAACGTTACCAAGGTGATTCAGGGTGGACAGGGCGCAGCAACAGCAGCAGATCGCTTTGGTCGTGACACAGCATTATTTGGACGTGTATATCGTGGCATGTTGAAAGGTGATCGGTCATTAAGAATTACCAAGATTGATGATGAAGATGCACAAGATAAGCTGGCAGAAGTAGGTGAAGTCTTAAAAATTATTAATGAATTAGTGGGACAGGTACTTGAAGCTTCACCTGAATTGTTTTTAGTTCAAGATGCTTCAGATACTGCATCTATTAAAGCAGGTATTTTATTAGGCAACTATGCCGATTTAATTAAAGGCTACAACGGATATATCGCTGGGCGTATTGCATTGTGGATTGGTGCATTGTTTGGCTTGATTACGGTGGTGTTATTAATCTTGATTGGTTACATGATTACCAGTGATGCGAAAAAACGTCAGGCTCAGGCAGAGGGCGCAACCAAGCGTAACCAAGACGCGATTATGCGCTTGTTGAATGAAATGGGTGACCTCGCTGATGGCGATTTAACCGTACAAGCAACAGTATCTGAAGATGTAACCGGTGCGATTGCCGATTCCATTAACTTTACTACTGACGCACTACGTACTTTGGTTACATCGATTAACGAAGCCTCTGTACAAGTATCATCGGCATCTCAAGAAACGCAGGCTACGGCGATGCATCTTGCTGAAGCTTCTGACCATCAGGCGCAACAAATTACCGGCGCAAGTACAGCGATTAACGAAATGGCTGTTTCGATTGAAGATGTATCCAAGAATGCGGCCGAATCATCAGAGGTTGCGCGTCGCTCGGTAAATACAGCACAGCGTGGTTCTGAAACGG
>JALTKP010000154.1 GCA_027078075.1 Gammaproteobacteria bacterium
GCGCCGTAGTTGGATGTTAGTGGCGCAAGCCGGTATTGCTCTGGGTTTATTGGGTATGGCGAGTATTGATCCTAGTCAGGATCTACAAACCATTGCGTTGTTTGGTTTGTTGGTGGCATTTAGTTCAGCAACTCAGGATGTTGCGCTGGATGCGTATCGTATTGAAGCGATGGACAAAGAATATCAGGGTGCGATGTCGGCGATGTATATTTTTGGCTATCGTCTTGCTTTATTAGTGGCGGGTGCAGGTGCATTTTATATTGCGGAATATGCAAGTTGGTCATTTGCTTACACCATTATGGCATTGTTAATGAGTATCGGTATGATCACTGTTTTGGTTATTCGTGAGCCTGAACATGTGATTAGTGATGAAACACGTGAACAGGAAAAAAATGTTGCAGAGATATTGGATGGTGGTACATCTAATTCAACATGGCATAAAACCAGCGTCTGGTTTAGTAGCGCGGTAGTGAGTCCATTTGTTGATTTCATTAAACGCTATGGCAAGTTTGCGGTTTTGATTTTAATTTTTATTGGTATCTACCGTATTTCGGATATTACGATGGGCGTTATGGCAAACCCGTTTTATCTTGATATGGGTTATAGCAAAATTGAGATTGCTAATATTGGTAAAATATTCGGTTTCTTCATGACTATCTTCGGTGCCGCTACTGGCGGTGTATTGGTTGTTCGTTATGGTATTCATCGCCCTCTCATTTTAGGCGCTATACTAGTGGCAGCAACGAATTTATTATTTGCTTACTTGGCTACGCTCGGTCCGGACTTAGTTTGGTTAAGTGTAGTGATCAGTGCAGATAATTTTTCAGGTGGTTTGGCAGGTTCGGCATTTATCGCTTACCTTTCTAGCTTAACTAATTCAGCATACACTGCAACGCAATATGCTTTGTTCAGTTCAATTATGACCTTGCCAGCAAAAATACTTGGTGGCTTCTCCGGTGTGATTGTCGAAGGTTATGGTTATGAGTGGTTCTTTAGTTATGCGGCAGTGCTGGGTATTCCTGCCATTATCGTGGCGTTGTATTTAACCTTGAGTCCAACGGCACGACAACAACAAAGATCAGCAGAGCAAATATCGGGGCATTAGCTATTTAACATGTCGATATTAAGACCATGTAATAAGACAAAGTAAACCGCAATAGTAATGGCCGCTTGAATAAAACAAGCACGGGAATGCGGAGGATCTTTCTCCATAAACATTCCACCCTGCAGAATACCGATAATAGGGATAGTTGAGGCAATCACGCCAATCAGTTTTAGTAAAAACCACTGTGGTTTAGAGTGCTTGTTAAAAAAGATAGATAAAATCAGGGCAATCACACCTAACGCTATATAGACAGATTGAAGCTCAATATTCATAGTTCATCTCAAGATTTCTTTATGTTCATTATGGTTTGCAGCAAAGTGTAGCAAGCTTTAATGTTTTGATTCAGTAAAAGTTACGACTTCGTCACATAACTGCTGTATTTCCTTGTCTATAATCCGCTGCTATGAAAAATATATTCTCAATTTGGCAAGGACGCAAAGATTCGGGCGCCAGTTTTGAAGAATTGGTTGCACCGCATATTGATCGTCTTTATCGCTTGGGTTATCGCTTTAGTGGTTCGCAACATGACGCTGAAGATTTAGTGCAGGAACTGCTAGTTAAGCTATATCCCCGTGCTAAGGAACTGGCAAGTATCGAAAAGCTAGGGCCTTGGTTATCTAAGTCGCTTTATCACTTATTTATTGATCAAGTTCGACGTAGTACAAACTCACCGGTGGTTTTAAGCGAAGAAGTTGGTGTTGTGCTTGAGTCAGTGGCTTGTGTAAATGCAGGTCCTGATACCTATATGGTTCGCCAGCAGCAGTTTTCAAAGTTGGAAAAGGCATTATTTAGTCTGAATGTAGATCAGCGTACTTTAATCGCTATGCATGACATGGAAGGTTATACCTTGCCTGAATTGACTAGTTTGCTGGAGACACCGCTCGGAACATTAAAGTCGCGTTTGCATCGAGCACGCGCCATGCTCAGAACGCAACTTGCTGAATAATGTAGATAAAAATAAAAAGTGGCTAGAAAATCAAAAATACTCATATTCGATGGAACCTTTTGGCATCGCCGTTCGTGTAAACGGGTAACAGAGGACAAAACCATGCAATGCACTGAACTTCATCAAAAACTCGACGACAGGCTTGATAAGCAATTATCTAATGCTGGGCGTGCAGAGATGGATGCCCATCTTGAACACTGTGCAGACTGTCGTGTTGTGGTTGCTGAGGAAAAGGCATTTCGCGAGTTGTTGATGGACATACCTGTTCCTGATGCATCCGCCGGTTTTGCTGCTCGTGCCCTTCGTCGGGCTGCGACAGCCAATGCAGTAAATCATCACCCTGGTCGGAACCGCACTTTTATGGGCGGTTTTGCGGCAGCGTTGGTGGCTGGGATTGTACTCTGGTTTGTATCGGGCGTTTACGGCCCGAATGGAGAGTTAGCTGTGTCGCAACCGCAGTTGGCTGAGCTCAGTATCAGCCTCTATGAAACGCGACGCGTTCAACTCTCTTTCAATGCACCGGAAGATATGGAAAGGGTACGCGTGTCTTTGTTCTTACCTGAACACGTGGAGCTTGAGGGTTATCCCGGTCAAAAACAGATTGCCTGGTTTACCAACTTACGTAAGGGTGACAATGTATTAACTTTACCATTAAATGCACTTCGTTCTGATAAGGGCGTGTTTACCGCCAAGATTGGAGCGGGTGAAGAGGCGAAAGAAATACAGTTTTACCTGAAGGTAGTAAAGCCAGGCGTCTCAATGCTGGAGGCCCCTAAGTCGGCATAAGTCGACAGGTCTTTATTATAAAGTTTCAGGAGAAAGAAAATGAATAAATTTAAACTTACAACACTTGCTGCAACATGCGTGTTTGCTTTGGGGGCGGCATCAGTACAAGCCGCTCAAGATCAATTATCAATTACTATTCTTGATGCTCCTGCCGCATCTGCTCCTGTACCCGTTATTCCTGTGGCAGACGTACCTCCAGTGACAGTCCCTGATGTGATTATTCCAGTTATTGATTTACCTGCTCCAGGTGATATTTTACCGGCACCAGATGTGCCTGAAGTTGAATTGCCAGAAGTTGATGATGCAAAAGATGAAGCACATGACGCTAAGGATGATTCTTCAGACGATAAAGATGAAGCGCATGATGAAAAGGATGATGCGAAAGATGATAAAGACGAAGCGCATGATGAAAAAGATGATGCGAAAGACGATAAAGACGAAGCGCATGATGAAAAAGATGACGCTAAAGATGACAAGGACGATGCACAAGACGAAAAAGACGATGCACATGATGAGAAAGATGATGCTCAAGATGACAAGGATGATGCGCAAGATGAAAAAGATGACGCTCAGGATGAGAAAGATGATGCTCAAGATGACAAGGATGATGCGCAAGATGAAAAAGATGACGCTCAGGATGAGAAAGACGACGCACAAGATGATAAGGATGATGCGAAAGATGACAAGGACGATGCCAACGAAGATAAGGATGACTAAGCAGTTTGTAGGTGTGTAGTGTGCAACCTCTTCACCTAAAAGGTGAAGGGGTTTGTTTTATTTATTAGCTAATAACGCTATTTTATTTTGGTGGAAGTTTAATGAAAAAGAAATTAAAAATAGGTCTGCTTATATTAACAACGGCAATGTTGGTAAATGGTGCAGCATTCGCAGGTGATTGGTCAGGAATTTTATCAGCAACGGTTGGTAACGATGATAATGTGACGCTTGGTACAGATAGCAATATTCTGTCTAGTAATGAGAAAGACAATTTCCTTGATGTATTGGCAACAGCAGGACGTTACCTCAAAGGTAACAAAGAAGATGGGATTCGTTTTTCATCAACACTTTATAATCGTGAATATGACACAGAAGATTCATTTAACTTTTTCCTCATAGGTGGTGGTCTTGCTTACCACAAGAAAATGGGTGATTGGTATGGGCGTTTTGGTGCCAAGTATAACTACTTGGAATTTGGTGGTGATCCTTACGAAACTGTATTGTCATTAACGGCAGAAGGGCGTCGTAAATTAAATAAAAATATGGAGTTAAGACTTCGTTATCGTTATAGCGATATTAGTGCCGAGAGTCGTCGTTTTAATAATCTGGAAGGAGATCGACATCAAGCGCGTGTCGAAATGCGTTTTAAACAAGGCACAAATCGTTATCGTTTATCATATGAATTACAAACCAATGATCGTGCAGATAGAAGTACAGCGACAAGTTTTACAAGTAGTTCGCCGGTTCGTCATACATTTCGAGCTAATGCAAAAATACCTCTTAATGCGAAATGGGGTACAGAATTTGATTTACGTTATAGAGATAGTCGTTATAAAGATGACAATCTTGCATTAGGTGTGAGCACTCGTCGAGATGATGAGCGTTTTCGTGCAAAAGCTGAGCTAAATTATCAGCTTAATAAGAAAGCAGATATTTATATGGATTATACTTACACAGATAATGACTCAAATGTTGATGTGTTTGATTACCAGCGAAATGTAGTATCCGTTGGTGTTAATTATCTGTATTAGTAAGACAATTTAATAAAAAAATCCTGCTATCGCAGGCTTTTTTTATGTTTTATTTTGAATTCGATAAATAGCAATTTCACCTAATAAATTAGGAAATAGCTTCATCAAGAAGCTGCTTTTATGTGCGCGATCAACAACGGTTCGTTGCAGAATATTAATTTTATTATCAATACAAAGTTGTTCAAAATCTTGCAAGGTACAGAGATGAATATTTTGGGTGTTAAACCATTTGCTAGGTAACGTTCGCGTAACCGGCATGTGTCCACCAAAGAACAATTGTAAACGAGAGCGCCAGTGACCAAAGTTTGGAAAGGTAACAATGCCTTCGTTACCAACACGCAACATATCATTGAGCAGTCGATCAGGGCGATCAACGGCTTGCAGTG
>JALTKP010000155.1 GCA_027078075.1 Gammaproteobacteria bacterium
ACCTTCGGTATGGCGGGCCCAGATATTGATGCAGAATTAATTTGTATGACTGCACGACTTTGGCCAGCATTGGGCTTAAATGATATTAAGTTAGAACTTAATTCATTAGGCAGCAGTGAAGCGCGTGCAAACTATCGTGAGAAATTAGTTGAATATTATACTGAGCATCAATCATCACTGGATGAAGACAGCCAACGTCGTTTAAGTAGTAACCCAATGCGGATTTTAGATAGTAAAAATCCGGACATGCAAGCGTTGAATGAAAATGCACCCAAGCTAGTTGATTATTTAGACGCTGATTCAAAACAACACTTTGAACGTCTGCGTGAATTATTAGATGCGGCTGGCGTTGAATATACAATCAATCCACGTTTGGTGCGTGGCTTAGACTATTACTGCAAAACTGTTTTTGAATGGGTCACGGATAAACTTGGCGCACAAGGTACAGTTTGTGCGGGTGGTCGTTTTGATGGTTTGGTTGAACAGCTTGGTGGTAAGCCAGTTGCTGCATCCGGTTTTGCAATGGGTTTAGAGCGTTTAATTGCACTACTAGAAGATAACGATGTGGCTTTTCCACAGCAATCAACGCATGCGTATTTAGTTATGTTTGGCGATGAAGCAGAGAAACTTGGTTTTCAATTAGCAGAAAAAATGCGCGATGAGGTGCCAGATTTAAAATTGGTAATAAATTGCAATGGCGGTAGTTTTAAAAGCCAATTTAAACGAGCAGATAAGAGTAATGCAAAATATGCCATTATCATCGGTGAAGATGAAATAAATAACGGCACTGTTTCGCTTAAAAATTTACGTGAGAAATCAGAACAGCAAACAGTTCAGCAATCTGAGTTAGCTGAGCAATTGAATAAGATCGTTCGGGGGTAAATGTGTCAGAGAATCTAACAGAAGAGCAACAAGTTGAAGCCATTAAAGGTTGGTGGAAAGAAAATGGCATGGCAGTCATCGCTGGTTTGGTGATTGGTACAGCCGCACTATTTGGCTGGCGTGGTTGGAACGACTACCAAGAATCAACGGCTGCCGAAGCGTCCGCCTTGTATGGTGAGTTTCAACTTGGTTTTAATGCCGGTGACAAAGAAAAAGTTGAAAAGCTGTATCAGCAATTTTTAACGGATTATTCATCAACACCTTATGCGCCGTTGGTTTCTTTGGCGATGGCTAAGAAAGCGGTTGAAGATAAAGACACGCAAACAGCAAAACAAAATCTGCAGTGGGTATTGGATAATGCCAAGCAACCTCAGATTAAACACACAGCAAGAGTTCGTTTGGTTGCGCTGTTAATTAATGACAAAGAATATGATGCCGCATTGTCTTTATTGAATGTTAAAAAACCAGGTGGTTACGCAGGTATTTACGAAGAACTTCGTGGTGATGCATTACTTGCAAAGGGTGATACTGCCGCTGCGAACACGGCTTATGATAAAGCATTGCAAAGTGACGGGCTTTCCTCAGCAAACCGTGAAATTATTACTGCAAAATTGGCAGACACTACCGCAGCAGCAATTACACAATCGGAGATGGTTAAATGAATTTTCGTTGGTTAGTTAATGTCTTGGTATTGACATCATTATTATGGCTGACTGGTTGTTCATCAATTGGCGAAAGCATTTCAACAACAGTGCGTGGTTATCTAGAAGAAGATGATGTCACTGAAAAGCCAAAAGAGTTAAAGAATTTTAAGACCACATTAAAAGTAACTGAACGATGGTCTGCCAGTGTTGGCAGTGATGCTCAAAAACTTTATGTTCGTTTGCAACCGAGAATAGACGGTGATCGTATTTATGCTGCAGGTGTGAATGGTAAGGTTTCAGCTTATGATTCCAAGACCGGTGATTTGTTATGGGAAGTAAACACCGAAGCACGACTTCGTGGTGGTCCTGGTGTTGGTGATGGGTTGGTATTATTGGGTTCGGCTGATGCAGAATTAATTGCCTTAGATCGTGAAACAGGAAAAGAGCGCTGGAGAACACTTGCCTCAAGTGAGATTTTAGCATCACCAAGTGCAGCAGATGGTGTTGCTGTTGCTCGTAGTATTGATGGTCGTATTTTTGGTTATGAATCTACCTCGGGTAAACGTATTTGGATTTATGATAGTACAGTACCTGTTTTGACTTTACGTGGAACAAGTTCGGCTGTTATTTTCGCAGGTGGTGTGATTGCTGGTTTATCAAATGGCAAGATGGTTGCGTTAAGATTAAAAAATGGTGAGTTGTTGTGGGAAGCACGTATTGCCGTACCACGAGGTCGTTCTGACCTTGAGCGTATCGTTGATATTGATGCAGATCCGATAGTTGCCGATGGTGTTATCCATGTAGCTACATTTCAGGGCAACGTTGCCACCATTGCATTAGAAAATGGTCGTGGTTTATGGAACCGCAAAATGTCATCGCATGCAGGTATTGGCGCAGACAAAGAGCGTTTATATGTTACAGATGAAAATAGTGAAGTTTGGTCATTAGAGCGACGCAGTGGTTCATCTTTCTGGAAAAATACCGATTTACGTGCGCGTAAATTAACTGCGCCTGCCGCAATGGGAAAATATGTTGTGGTTGCTGATCTTGAAGGTTATGTGCATTTCCTTAAGCGTGACAGTGGTGCTATTGCTGCCCGCATTCGTGTTGGCAGCAGTCCCATTGTTGCCGCACCGGTTGTTGAAGGTAACATGGTATTCATCAGTAGTAGTTCAGGTACTTTAACAGCGCTACAAGTTGGCGGATAACGGCATAACATTATGAAACCCGTCCTCGCACTTGTCGGCCGACCGAATGTCGGCAAGTCTACACTGTTCAATCGGCTTACCCGAACTCGCGATGCTATTGTTGCTGATCAACCTGGCATGACGCGTGACCGTAAATACGGCACGGCGCGTTTTGGTGAACGCGATATGATTCTTATTGATACGGGTGGCCTCAGTGGCGATGAAGGTATTGATGAGTTAATGGCGGGGCAGGCAATGCAAGCCGTCGATGAATCCGATATCGTTATTCTTTTAGTTGATGCGCGTGATGGTTTAACCTCGGGTGATCAAACGATTGCCTCTCATATACGCCGTTTAGGTAAGAAAGTTATTCTTGCCATGAATAAAAGTGATGGTGCCAACATTGATATGCTCACGGCTGAATTTTATGCTTTAGGTATTGGTGAACCGTATGCTGTTTCTGCTGCGCATGGTCGCGGTATGGGAACACTTGAAGATGTCATTATCGAGATGCTTCCAGAGCAGGAAGAAGACGAAGAAGAAACCGATGATGATCAAGGTATTCGTATCGCGATGGTTGGGCGACCTAATGTGGGTAAGTCTACATTAGTGAACCGTATCCTCGGTGAAGATAGGGTTCTTGTTTATGATATGCCTGGTACCACGCGAGACAGTATTAGTATTCCTTTTGAACGTCGCGGTAAAGAATATACCTTGATTGATACAGCGGGTGTTCGTCGTCGTAGTAAGGTTAACGAAGTTGTCGAAAAATTCAGTATTATTAAAACGCTACAATCAATTAGTGCATCGAACGTGGTACTTGTTATCTTTGATGCACATGAAGGTATTACTGAGCAGGACGTGAGTTTGTTAGGTTACGCACTGGATCAAGGTCGTGCTCTTGTGATTGCAGTGAACAAGTGGGATGGACTTGAGTCTCATGAACGTAGTCGAATTAAAGATGAACTGGATCGCCGTCTTTCTTTTATCGATTTTGCGGATATTCATTTTATTTCAGCCTTACACGGCACGGGTGTAGGAACATTGTTTGCGGCAATCAATAAAGCCTATAAGTCAGCAATGATTAATATCTCAACACCACGTTTAACGCGTATTCTTGAAGATGCAGTAACGGCACATTCTCCTCCGGTGGTGCGTGGACGTCGTATTAAGTTAAAGTATGCGCATCAAGGTGGACGAAACCCGCCCATTATCGTGGTTCACGGCAAACAAACCAAAAGTATCCCTGAAAGTTACACGCGTTATCTGACGAACACGTTTAGGAAGGTGTTGGACTTACATGGTACCCCTGTTCGTGTTGAATTCAAGAGCGGAGAGAACCCTTTTGAAGGTCGGCGAAACAAACTGACACCGCGTCAGGAACATAAGAGCAAGAAGAAGCGTTTCCAGAAACACCCTCGAAAAAATACTGATTAACTGTTATTGCGAGCAAACGCAGTGATTGTGGCAATTTACATGGTAAGTCGCATCATTTGAGTGATTGCCATGCCAGCATAACAAAAGGTGCTTGCTTGCAATGATAAAAGACTTAAATTTAGTTTTTTCCTCTCTAACCTACTGATTTTCTAATCTAAAGGTCATTTTTGTTAAATAGACCACGTTTCCTCGTCTAAGATAGTCATAGAGTAATGCTAGCTATCAAAGAGATAAGTTATGAGGATGATCTGGTCAACCATTTGTCGTTTCCTGAGCAATGCACGCGGTATGGTGTTATTGCTGGCGATACTCTTGTTAACACCATTGGCACAACCCTTTTCGGAGTGGCTAGATAATCACTGGTTTAGCTGGGCTTCGTATCTTCAGAAGCAATCAGATGAATCTTCTAACGTTGTGATGATTGAGTTGCCTTATGATGTGAGTGGCAGTCAATCAAAACGGTTTTTGGAAAGAGTCGCGGCGGAAAGTCCTAAAGGCATTGCCTTTATCGGTTTACCATTTGATAGTAAATTACGAAAGGGTTTACGCCAATTATCTATTCCTGCTGGTGTTGTGCCCGGCTCCTTTGATAGCGATGCAGTTGTTTTTAGCACTGCAAAACGTATTGCACCGGTTGACCCATCTTACAAAGCTCCAATATTTACATCTTTACTAAGACATCCACCAACACTTGGTTCAGATAGTAAACTGCGTAAAAATACTTTATATGTACCGCTTGGTAAGTTATCTCAACAACAGCACAACTTAGTTTGGTTACAAGGTCGATTACCGATCGCCGATTTAAT
>JALTKP010000156.1 GCA_027078075.1 Gammaproteobacteria bacterium
TTTACTTTACGGGCCAAATGCAAAAGTCGATAAGAATGGCGAGAATGCCGCTAATTATGATAACCCTGAATTCAATAAATTGTTTGATGTGATGAAGAACATGGACAACGGTTCAGAACGTTTGATGTTAATTAATGCCATGGTTGAAATAGCACGTAAAGACAGCCCATGGTTATGGGGTTTCCATCCTAAGTCATTTAGCCTGCAACATGCTTGGTATAAAAACACCAAACTTAATTTAATGGCAAACAACACGCTGAAATACAAGCGTATTGATGCCATTGAGAGGGCGAAAAAACGAGAAGAATGGAATAAGCCAGTGACATGGCCACTTTATACCGCCTTGTTTATATTTATTATTGTTGTTATGCCTGCAGTAATTAATTACCGCCGTAAAGAATATAGTAAAGGCGGTAAAAAATAATGCTTGCCTATATATTACGCCGCTTAATGTACGCTGTACCGATTTTAATAGGCGTTAATCTGATTACCTTTTCGTTATTTTTTATTGTGAATACGCCAGATAATATCGCCCGTATGCAATTAGGGGTTAAAAACGTTACGCCTGCAGCGATTGAAAAGTGGAAAGCTAATCACGGTTATGACAAACCACTTTTGTATAATACAAATAATCAAGGGTTATCAGCTTTCACAGATACAATTTTTTATACGAAGTCAGTAAGATTATTTGTATTTGACTTTGGTACCTCAGATGAAGGTCGTGATATTAGCCATGATATTAAGCAGCGAATGTGGCCTAGTTTAGCGATAGCAATACCGAGTTTAATTGTCGGGCTTTTGGTTAATATTACTTTAGCCATGTTGTTGGCATTTTTCAGAGATTCCTATATTGATATTGGTGGCGTGATTACAGGTGTTTTTCTCATGTCTATTTCTGCACTGTTTTATATCATTGCCGGACAGTATGTCATGAGTAAAATGTGGCACTTGGTTCCCATATCAGGTTATATCGAAGGAGTGGCTGGAATTAAGTTTTTAATCTTGCCTGTCATCATAGCTGTCGTTTCGGGAATAGGTT
>JALTKP010000157.1 GCA_027078075.1 Gammaproteobacteria bacterium
CAAGAGTGAAATTTAACACTGGAATTGCAATTGGAGGGGATGCTTATGTTGACGGTTACTGAACTTGCAAATAAGAGCGGAACCACACCACATGCGGTTCGTTATTATACCCGCAAGGGATTACTAAGACCGGAACGAAACCCTGAAAATGGCTACCGCCTATATCAATATTCGGAAGTGCAGTGGTTGCGTTTTGTGCGCCAGGCAAAACAACTTGGTTATACCCTGAATGAAATTCGTGAAATTATGCATGATTCAGATCAAGGTAAATCGCCTTGTCCAAGAGTCAGGGAAATCCTGAAGCGCCGCATTGACGAAAATCGGGCTGAACTTAATTCATTAATAGCACTGCAGGAAAGAATGGAGCAGGCATTAATTAAATGGGACACAATGCCAGATGGTATACCTGATGGAAACTCGGTGTGTCATTTAATTGAACTACCAATAAATTAAAGATCTGGAATAGGAGAGAATAATGGACGTTATGATCATAGCAACAAGTGGTTGTAGTCATTGTAGCAATTTATCAAAAGAGCTGGATGACCTTGGGGTAGCACATAAATTGGTGTTTGCTGAAGATGAAGTGGAATTATGTCAAAAGCTGGCGATTAGGCATTCGCCGAATTTGGTCGTTGATGGTGAGGTGGTTTTTAGAAAACAGCCAACCGAACGCGAATTACGTGAATTTTTTAACTGTTAGTTTCAGGAGTACCAGGCATGTCAGAAAATAAAACAAATAATTTGACTGATCCCGTATGCGGCATGTCCGTTACGGAGGCAACTGAGCATCATTTTAAATATCAAGGTGAAGAATATTTATTTTGTAGTGCATCATGCCTGAGTAAATTTAGTGATAATCCAGAGCAGTATATTAAGAAAGAAGAATCAACCGGTTGTTGTGGTCATTCACATGGCGATGAAAATAAACAGTCTGGCGATACTGATCCTGTTTGTGGAATGAGTGTCACTGCCGACTCAGAACATCATTTTAACTACAAAGAAAAAGACTGGTACTTTTGTAGTGCGCATTGTGTGGAAAAGTTTAAAGCTGATCCTGAGCAATATCTTAATAAAGATCCCAATGCCGCCGTCGAGAATGATGCCCCAGAAGGCACAATGTTTACTTGCCCAATGGATCCTGAAATTGTTCAGGAAGGACCGGGTACCTGCCCTATCTGCGGTATGGCACTAGAGCCTATGGGGGTTCCTGCTTTTAATAAAACAGAATATGTTTGTCCTATGCATCCAGAAGTGGTGAGTGATAAGCCCGGTTCCTGCCCTAAGTGTGGCATGGCACTTGAAGCCAGAACAGTTGAAGCAGAAGAAGATACCACCGAGCTTGATGATATGAGCAGACGTTTTTGGTACGGCTCAGTATTAGCGATACCGGTTTTTATTCTGGCAATGATTGCAGATTTGGCACCCGACTGGTTGCCTGAAAGTTTATCACCACAAATAGTGCAGTGGATAGAATTTACAATGTCTTCGCCTGTTGTTTTATGGGCAGGCTGGCCGTTCTATGTGCGTGCAGTGCAATCAGTTAGAACATGGAATTTAAACATGTTCACCCTGATTGGTTTAGGTGTCTCGGTTGCATGGACGTACAGTGTTGTTGCGATGTTTTTACCACAGATATTCCCGCCTGATATGGTGCATGAGGGTGGTACTGTCTCCGTTTATTTTGAGGCAGCAGCGGTTATTACCGTACTGGTATTGCTTGGGCAAGTACTTGAACTGCGTGCACGATCACGCACCAATGCCGCGATTAAATTATTACTGGGTTTAGCACCAAATACAGCTCGAATAGTTAAAGATGATGGCACCGAGGAAGATATTCCACTCGAGCATGTTAAGACAGGAGATATTTTACGCGTAAGACCCGGTGAAAAAATTCCTGTGGATGGTGTCACTGTTGAAGGCACCAGTAACATTGATGAGTCAATGGTAACAGGTGAGTCGATTCCCGTAGAGAAAGCCAAAGGGGATAAATTAATTGGTGCAACCATTAATGGTACGGGTAGTTTATTAATGAAAGCCGAGAAAGTCGGTGCAGACACCCTGTTAGCGCAAATCGTTAATATGGTTGCAGAAGCACAACGATCACGCGCACCGATTCAGAAAATGGCGGATATGGTTGCCGGTTACTTTGTTCCAGTTGTTGTGTTGATTGCTATAACCGCATTCTTTGTCTGGTGGCTGTGGGGTCCAGAACCAGCACTTGCTTATGCGGTTATTAATGCGGTTGCCGTGCTTATTATTGCCTGTCCTTGCGCGCTGGGCTTGGCAACTCCCATTTCAATTATGGTAGGAACAGGGCGTGGTGCAACAGAAGGTGTTTTAATCAAGAATGCAGAATCACTTGAAATTATGGAAAAAGTGGACACTCTGGTTGTTGACAAGACCGGAACACTTACCGAGGGAAAACCTAAGTTAGTGGGTGTAACAACTGTAAATAATGTCGATGAGACACTGGCGCTCACATTAACCGCGAGTCTGGAGCGGGCAAGTGAGCATCCACTCGCAGAGTCAATTGTTCGTGGTGCAGAGGAACAAGGTATTAGTTTATTGGCAACGGAGAATTTTGAATCAGTGACAGGTAAGGGTGTCACCGGCACAGTTGATGGTCATAATGTTGCTTTGGGGAATATTAAATTACTTGAAAGCCTGAATATTGAACTGGCTGATTTACCAGAAAAGGCTGATGCACAACGTGCGGATGGTCAAACAGTAATGTTCTTTGCAATAGATGGTAAAGCAGCCGGCTTGATAGGGGTTGCTGATCCAATTAAAGACTCTACACATGAGGCAATCAGGGAATTACATAAAGAAGGTATCAAGATTGTAATGTTAACTGGCGATAGCCAGAAAACAGCCGAGGCAGTTGCCGCCAAGCTGGATATTGATCAGATTCAGGCTGAAGTATTACCCGAGCAAAAAGCAGAAGTGGTTAAACAATTACAGGCACAAGGCAAAACTGTCGCGATGGCGGGTGATGGTGTCAATGATGCACCGGCACTGGCACAGGCGCACGTGGGTATTGCCATGGGAACAGGTACAGATGTAGCAATGGAAAGTGCCGGCGTTACTCTGGTTAAAGGTGATTTGCGCGGTATTGTGCGGGCACGTCGTCTATCACGCGCGACTATGCGTAATATTCGCCAGAATTTGTTCTTTGCCTTTATTTATAACTCAGCAGGTGTGCCTATCGCTGCAGGCGTACTCTATCCGGTATTTGGTATTTTATTATCTCCAATCATTGCCGCTGCCGCCATGAGCTTTAGCTCGGTGTCAGTTATAACCAACGCATTACGATTAAGAAATACAAAATTGTAATTTTAAAAGGAGGTTTTATGATGGATGGTTCAACGAGTGGAATGTTTTTTGGTGGAGGCTTTATGTGGATATTCTGGATATTACTGATTATTCTCCTTGTCCTTGGTATTAAAGGGCTTGGTGGAGGAGATAGTAATGGTTCTTCAAGTAACGACTCACCAATGGATATTTTAAAGAAACGTTACGCCAATGGTGATATTAATGAAGAAGAATTTGAGCGTAGACGCAAAGAACTAGAGCATTAACCAATAAAGGAGAAGTGTTATGAATAAACGTTTATCACTTTCTGCAATAGGGCATGCAACAAGTTTGTTTCTTTTAATTACGTTTGTTGTCTGCGTCGGGTTTGATCTTCTCTTTCCAGGGCACGCCATGTATGAGGCATGGCAAAAGTTATTACCAGGCTTTCATTGGTTAAGCTGGGAAAGCTTCTTTATTGGGGCGCTGGAAAGCTATAGTTATGGCTGGTATTTTGCCCTGATCTGGGTACCTATTTATAACTATATAATTGTTAGAAAGACAAATGATGACTAATCTTAAATTGGTCTCTTTATCTTCTGCTCTTTATTTATATTGAGCAGAAGATGACTTTTTTTGTTCATGGTTTAACCGGACACGAAACAATGCCAATGAACAGGTTGTTTGAAAAGCGACCTGTTAACAAGACAGATCAGGTTTATGCTTACCATGCTATTGATAACAAGCATATAGGTAGCGCAGAAGAATCAATACAGAAACATCATAGCCACAGCGATATAGTTCAACAGTCATATCAGAGTGTTGAGCATGATTCAGATAATCACCATGTTGTATTAGCCTCAGAGATAATGGTGACGCCAGTGGAGGTATTATCTGATACAGCAATGATTTCAGAAGCAATAAGCCTTTTTCATGCAAAACAGTTCAGGCATGTGCCAGTGGTGTCAAAAGATCAAAGCTTGGTAGGAATGATATCTGACCGAGATATACTTCGTTATTCAGGTAGCCAATTTAATGAAGTTACAAAAGTGATGAAAACAGATGTTGTTTCAGCAAGCAGTGATACAGACGTAAGATATATTGCACGTTTGTTTGTTGAAGGAAAAATAGGTGCAATGCCTATTATTGACAGTGGAAAGTTAACAGGAATTTTAACACGTAGTGATATATTACGTGCAGTAATGAAAAACTTTCATATCGGCTTATGGGCATGAAGGTTTTATTTGGAGATTTATAATGGGTTTTATAGTTAAATTTTTTACGAGTATTATTATATTCGTAGTAGCAGTTATTGGCTTTGCTTACTCGGGGCTGTTTAATGTCTCCGCACAATGGGATGACCCTGCAATCTTGCATTGGTTACTGGAATCAACACGTGAAGCCTCAATTGAAGCACGTGCTGAAAATATTAAATCACCAGTACTTGGAAATGCGACACAAATAAAAAACGGTTTTCGAAGTTATCGTGAAATGTGTGCTATCTGTCATACCCCACCCGGGGGAACAGACTCACCTGTTAAACAAGGCTTGAATCCTTCACCACCAGATCTGGCAGCCACAGAAGAACATGCAATGAGTAATGCTGAATTATTCTGGGTGATTAAAAATGGTATAAGAATGACGGGTATGCCTGCCT
>JALTKP010000158.1 GCA_027078075.1 Gammaproteobacteria bacterium
GTATTATCATAAACTTGGGAATTTCTCATGAACTAAATGGGGTAAAACGATCAAACTGATAGTAGCAAAACAAACACTTTTGGCGGCTAATTCAACCCTCATAAGTAGTAGATAATAATATCCTAAAAATCATTAACTTAGCTGTCACTGCATTAAGCATCGTGTAAGTTTGGTGACATATCATTTTGCCATATTCTTAAGTATAATTAAGCCCATAAATCACGTATCAATTGATAACGTAACAAATATAGACAGAGGATGAATAACGTGGAAGCAAACAATGCATCGGGAGCCAACGAGTCATCACCGAAGTTAAAAGTGATGATTGTGGACGATAGTAAAACTATTCGTCGTACAGCAGAAACCCTTTTATCTAAAGCCGGGTACGAAGTTTACTCTGCAACTGATGGCTATGCAGCATTAGCAGAGGTTGTCGACCATAAACCCGATATCATTTTCATGGACATCATGATGCCTCGACTTGATGGGTATCAGGCCTGTTCTCTAATAAAAAATAACGATAATTTTAAAAACACGCCAGTTATTATGCTCTCCAGTAAAGATGGGTTATTTGATCGGGCCCGTGGTCGTATTGCTGGTTCTGACAGATATTTAACCAAGCCTTTTACCAAAGAAGAATTATTGGGCGTAATAAAGGAATACAACCAGGAACCGGCTGCCTGAAAGCGGTAAATATCACCTATAAGGAAATCAGATTAAAAGTGCACACAAAGGGCGGATGACGGGTGACCAGTTTCGGTAAAACTCTTACCTTCATTCTTAAGTAACAGTCTATTTTTCGATTTACGCGGTAGTACTCATGCATATCAACTCAACATCACATCCACTGCTGATTCTAAAGGAAATAGACAATGCCTGTCGTGAAGTTATTGGTAACAAAAGTGAACCAGCCAATAGTAATATCTGGTCTGGTCTAAACTTTCAAATACTGGGTGATGAACTTTTAATACAGAACATTTATGTCAACGAAATACTTGATGCAAATATTCGACAATCTTTGTCGACCATGCCTGG
>JALTKP010000159.1 GCA_027078075.1 Gammaproteobacteria bacterium
GGCATCCATTAGATTGGCATAGTGATTCATTCTGGAATGAAGAAAATTTGTTCACAGAACTAGAACGAATTTATGACATTTGCCATGGTTGTCGCCGTTGCGTGAGTTTATGTAATGCTTTTCCTACGTTATTTGATTTGGTTGATGAATCAGACACAATGGAAGTCGATGGCGTTGCTAAGAAAGCTTATTGGCAAGTTGTCGATCATTGTTACTTATGTGATTTATGTTATTTAGTAAAATGTCCTTATGTGCCACCGCATGAGTGGAATCTTGATTTTCCTCATACCATGTTGCGAGCAAAAGCGATTAAATTCCGTAAGCATGGCGCGAGCACCCGCGATAAAATTCTTTCATCAACCGATGCAGTAGGTCAACTAGCCGGTATCCCGATTGTGTCAGGGCTTGTGAATGCCGCGAATAAAAGCATGCCATTACGTAAGTTATTGGAAAAAACCCTCGGCGTACATGCCGATGCTGTGGTGCCTGAGTACCATTCAAAAACCTTACGCAAGCGTGTATCAAATAATGGTTTAGCCGATGACAGTGGTGTTGCAACTAAGCATACCAATGGCCGCGTTGCTTTGTTTGCTACCTGTTACGGCAACCACAATGCACCAGAACTAGGTGAAGATTTACTTGCCGTGTTTGCCCATAACGCTATTCCTGTGACTTTAGTTAATAAAGAACAGTGCTGCGGTATGCCTAAACTGGAATTAGGTGATCTTGATGCAGTAGAGAAGGCAAAAGAGGTCAATATACCTGTATTGGCGCGGATGGTTGATGCCGGCTGGGACATCATTGCACCGGTGCCTTCTTGTGTATTGATGTTTAAACAAGAATTACCACTGATGTTTCCAGATGATCCTGAGGTGCAAAAAGTCAAAGCGGCTATTTATGATCCGTTTGAGTACTTAATGCTGCGTCATAAGGATGGTAAGTTTAAAACTGATTTTGCGGTGTCACTTGGTAAGGTGAGCTATCACGTTGCCTGTCATCAACGTGTACAAAAAATAGGCATGAAAACCCGCGATATTTTGAATCTTGTACCTAATACCGAGATTGATGCGATTGAGCGCTGTTCAGGACATGATGGTACTTATGCCGTGAAAAAAGAATTTCATGATGTATCGATGAAGATCGCAAGGCCGGTTGTAAATCGCGTTAAAAAGGCAAAACCAGATCATTACTCGAGTGATTGCCCGATGGCAGGTGAGCAGATTGCGAATGGTCTTGCTGATGGTAGTTACCCCGAACACCCACTGAGCCTACTTCGAAAGGCTTATGGTATTTAATTTAGATGGAAAAAGAATATGAGTAAGTTATCGCGCAGTGATTTAATGAATCTTGAAACCTATGCCGAGCAGCGTGCGGAGTTCCGAGCTCGGGTTTTGTCACATAAGAAAAATCGTAAAGTGATGATAGGCGATCACTGCAGCCTCTATTTTGAGGATCGATTGACGATTCAGTATCAAATTCAGGAAATGCTGCGGATTGAAAAAATCTTTGAAGCCGACGGTATTGAAGAAGAACTGGCTGCTTATAATCCACTTATTCCCGACGGTAGTAACTGGAAAGCCACTTTCATGATTGAATACACAGATGTAGCTGAGCGCCAAGCAGCCTTAGCTAAAATGGTGGGGATTGAAGATAAGGTATGGGTGCAGGTTGCTGACTTTGATCGTGTGTTCGCAATTGCAGATGAAGACATGGAGCGTAGCGAAGAGGATAAGACCTCGGCAGTGCACTTTATGCGTTTTGAATTGACTCCTGAAATGGCGAATGCGGTTAAACAAGGTGCTACGATTTCTTCAGGGATAGATCACCCAGCCTATACATCAAGCGTGGAACCGTTATTATCGGAAGTTAGGGATAGCTTGGCGGCTGATCTTGTTTAGATAGCGCTATGCGCGGTACACTAGCTAAATGATGAGACGCATTCCTTTTTTATATTCTGCATTATTCATTGTTAGTATTTCCTTTGCGACGACTACTTATGCCGAACAGGAAAATGACAACCCCGACTTAGGTGGTGGCTTTACTGAATCAGCACCTTGGAAAGAAGGCCAGGTTGATTTCCCTGACTACCCATTGCAAGAGAATTTAATCAAAGTTGAAGTCGACAGAGTCGATATGCCATTTGATTTTTATCTTGATAGTAAAAGTTTAGTCTCTTTAAAGAATGATGCTTTGGTACGTTACACCGTTGTTGTTCAATCAAATAGTGGTGCAAAGAATGTACTATTTGAGGGAATACGTTGTTCCACTGGTGAATATCGTACTTATGCATACGGTACTTTGGATAATTCGTTTGTTAAAGCAACTACCTCGTCGTGGAAATATATTGAAGAAAGCGGCTTTATGGTGCATCGATATAATTTCTTTAAATACTATATGTGTAGTGATGAACAAGGTTCGAACCCCATAGATGAGATACTTAGAAAAATAAGGTATCCAGAAGATTTCCAAATATCGGGGGAACGTGATGATTGATGAGTGTGAACAGGATAAAATTATTTCATGAGCAGTAAGTATGATGCCGCCTCTATTGAGGTATTAAGTGGTTTAGATCCGGTTCGAAAACGTCCGGGTATGTATACAGATACAACAAGACCCAATCACCTGGCTCAGGAAGTGATTGATAATAGTGTTGATGAAGCCTTAGCCGGTCATGCATCAAAGATTGAAGTAACGTTATTCAAAGATGGTTCAATTGAAGTAAAGGATGATGGTCGCGGCATGCCCGTTGATAAACATCCAAAAGAAAAAATTCCTGGTGTGGAAGTTATATTAACGCGCTTACATGCGGGTGGTAAATTTTCCAATAGTAATTATCAATTTTCAGGTGGTTTGCATGGTGTGGGTGTGTCGGTTGTTAATGCCTTATCCAAACATCTGGAAATTTGGATTCGCCGCAATGGCAAAGAATACAATATCTCCTTCAAGAACGGTAAAACAGCTTCGAAATTAGAGGTTGTTGGAACAGTAGGACAGCGTAATACAGGCACAACGCTGCGCTTCTGGCCGAATGAAAAATATTTTGACTCAACTAATTATTCTGTACCTCGCCTCATACATGTATTGCGCGCTAAAGCAGTACTTTGTGCCGGTCTTGAAGTTACCTTCAAGAACGAGAAGACCAAGGAAACATTGAGTTGGTGTTATGAGGATGGCTTAAAAGATTATTTAGAAGAATCGATTGGTAAGCAGTCGATGGAACCTGAAGAAGCTTTTATGGGGTCATTGCAAGGCGAGCAGGAAGCCGTTGATTGGGCGCTAGCATGGTTGCCAGAAGGTGGTGAGGTTGTTGCAGAAAGTTATGTGAACCTTATCCCTACTATTCAGGGAGGCACACATGTAAACGGTCTTCGCAGTGGTCTAACCGATGCGGTGCGTGAGTTTTGTGAATTCAGAAAGTTGCTCCCCCGTGGCGTGAAAATCAGCCCAGAAGATGTCTGGGATCGTTGTTGTTATATTTTGTCACTTAAGCATCATGACCCTCAATTTTCAGGTCAAACAAAAGAGCGGCTTTCATCACGTGAATGTGCTGCGTTTGTCTCAGGCGTTTCTAAAGATGCTTTTAGTATGTGGTTAAACCAACATCCTGAAGCCGGTGAGCGGATTGCTATGTTGGCAATTCATAATGCACAAAGTCGTCTTGCTGCGGGTAAAAAGGTAGCACGTAAAAAAGTTACAACAGGGCCAGCACTTCCCGGTAAATTAGCAGATTGTAGTGTTTCTGATGTTACACGAAGTGAATTATTCCTCGTCGAAGGTGATTCAGCGGGTGGCTCTGCGAAGCAGGCGCGTGATCGAGAGTTTCAAGCGATTATGCCACTGCGAGGTAAAATATTAAACACTTGGGAGGTGGCTTCAACACAAGTACTTGCCTCTCAAGAAGTTCATGACATCAGTGTTGCGATTGGTGTTGATCCAGGCTCAGATAATATAAAAAGTCTGCGTTATGGTCGAATATGTATTCTTGCTGATGCTGATTCGGATGGCCTACATATTGCGACTTTGTTATGCGCTTTGTTTTTAAGGCATTTTAGACCACTTGTTGAAGCGGGTCATATTTATGTTGCAATGCCGCCTTTGTATCGTATTGATGTAGGTAAGGAAGTTTTTTATGCTCTCGATGATGCAGAGTTACAAGGAATACAAGATCGTATTAAAGCTGAAAAGAAACGAGGCAAGGTGAACATTCAGCGTTTCAAAGGTCTCGGTGAAATGAACCCGATGCAATTACGCGAAACATCGATTGCACCAGAAACACGTCGTTTAGTTAGGTTAACAATAGAACCAAAAGATAAGGTCAACGAGATGATGGATATGTTGTTGGCTAAGAAACGCGCTTCAGACCGTAAGAAGTGGCTGGAAAAGAAAGGCGCTCTCGCCAAGATTAACTAGATAAGAAATCCCTATGGCTGGTAAAAGAAAAACAAATAAATCTAAAAAAGCGCAAGCGGTAACGGCTGAGCTTAATTTTGAAGGTATCGAAGAGCTACCATTAAAAGATTTTACAGAAAGTGCCTACCTCGATTATTCGATGTATGTGATTCTCGATCGCGCCTTGCCACATATTGGTGATGGCCTTAAGCCCGTGCAGCGTCGTATTACTTATGCCATGTCTGAATTGGGTTTGTCGGCTGGAGCGAAGCATAAGAAGTCAGCGAGAACGGTCGGTGATGTTTTAGGTAAATTCCATCCGCATGGTGATAGCGCTTGTTACGAAGCCATGGTGCTGATGGCACAGCCATTTTCATATCGGTATCCCATTATTGATGGTCAGGGTAACTGGGGCTCACAAGATGATCCTAAATCCTTCGCTGCGATGCGTTACACCGAGTCAAAGCTAACGGCATATGCGCAAACCTTATTGGGTGAGTTAGAGCAAGGTACGGTAGATTGGGT